>JAEDHX010000076.1 GCA_016296785.1 Coprococcus sp.
AGAAGCAAGAAAAGAAAACGTTGGTGGAGAAGTGCTCGCATTTATTTGGTAGGCACCCCACACTTAACGAGAACAAGCGTAGCGAAGTTCGAGTTTAGTTCGAGTGGATGTCAATGAGCTTTTTGCTCACCCCAACAAGCTATTAGTAATCAATATTTATTTATTCAATTTACAAGGAGGACGGCGAAATGTCACGTATCGGAAGAATGCCTATCGCGGTACCTGCAGGTGTAACTGTAGATATTGCAGAAAATAATAAAGTGACTGTAAAAGGTCCAAAGGGAACACTTGAGAGAGTGCTTCCAGCGGAGATGGAAATCAAATTAGAAGCTGATGTAATAACAGTTTCAAGACCTAATGACTTAAAGAAGATGAGATCATTACACGGATTAACAAGAACACTTCTTAACAACATGATAGTTGGTGTAACAAATGGTTACGAGAAAGTTCTTGAAGTAAATGGTGTAGGTTATAGAGCTCAGAAGCAGGGTAGCAAGCTTGTACTTGCTCTCGGATACTCACATCCTGTTGAGATGACTGATCCGGAAGGAATCGAGACAAAGGTTGATGGTAACAAGATTTCAGTTTGCGGTATTGACAAGGAAAAAGTTGGTCAGTATGCAGCAGAAATCAGAGAGAAGAGAGCACCTGAACCATATAAGGGCAAGGGTATTAAGTATATGGAAGAGACTATCAGACGTAAAGTTGGTAAGACTGGTAAGAAATAATAAAGGAGTGAGATAAGATGATTAATAAAGAATCAAGAAGCGAAATTCGTGTAAAGAAGCATATGCGTGTTCGTAATCGTTTAGCTGGAACAACAGAGAGACCACGTTTAGCTGTATTCAGAAGTAATAATCATATGTACGCTCAGATTATTGATGATTCAGTTGGTAAGACATTAGTAGCAGCATCTACAACAGAGAAGGCTATTAAGGATGAGCTTGAGAAGACAGATGATGTTGATGCAGCAGCTTACGTTGGTAAGGTTATTGCTGAGAGAGCACTTGAGAAGGGTATCAAGACTGTTATCTATGACAGAGGCGGTTTCGTATACCACGGTAAGGTTCAGGCATTAGCAGATGCAGCGAGAGAAGCTGGTCTGGAATTCTAGTAAGGAGGAAGAACAACGTATGAAGCGTGAAATAATTGATGCAAGCAAGTTAGAGTTAGAAGATAAAGTAGTTGCCATCAAGCGTGTAACAAAGGTTGTTAAGGGTGGACGTAATTCTAGAGTTGCAGCTCTCGTAGTTGTAGGTGATAGAAACGGACACGTTGGCGTTGGTGTTGGCAAGGCAGTTGAGACTCCAGAAGCTATCCGTAAGGGTAAGGAGGATGCTGCAAAGCATTTAGTTACAGTTCCTGTAAATGAAGTTGGTAGTATTCCTTACGACTGGAATGGACAGTTCGGCAGTGCTTCAGTTCTGCTGAAGACAGCTCCAGAAGGTACTGGTATCATCGCTGGTGGTCCTGCTCGTAGCGTACTTGAGCTTGCAGGATACAAGAACATCCGTACAAAGTCCTTAGGATCAAACAACAAGCAGAACGTCGTTCTTGCAACAATCAAGGGCCTTACAGAGATCAAGAACCCAGAGGATATCGCAAGACTTCGTGGAAAATCTGTTGATGAGATACTTAACTAAGGAGGTATTAGAAGATGGCAGATAAGTTAAAAGTAACTTTGGTTAAGTCCCCTATCGGTGCTGTACCAAAGCATAGAAAGACAGTAGAGGCTCTTGGACTTAAGAAGGTAAACAAGTCAGTAGAGCTCCCAAATAACGCTGCAACACTTGGAATGGTTAAGCAGGTTAGTTATATGGTAAAGGTTGAGGAAGTATAAGAGAAGGAGGATACGCAGATCATGGATTTATCTACATTAAAGCCAGCTGAAGGCTCAAAGCATAGTGCTAATTTCCGTGTAGGCCGTGGACATGGTTCAGGAAATGGCAAGACTGCAGGTAAGGGACATAAGGGTCAGAAGGCGCGTTCTGGATCACCTAGACCAGGTTTCGAAGGTGGACAGATGCCTTTATATAGAAGAATACCTAAGAGAGGCTTCAAATGTATCAATCATAAGGAAATCGTTGGAATCAACATTTCTGCACTTGAGAGATTTGAGGACGGCTCAGAAGTATCAGTTGATACACTTATCGAGGCAGGTATTGTTAAGAATCCACGTGATGGTGTAAAGATTCTTGGAAATGGAGAATTAACAAAGAAGCTCAATGTTAAGGCAAATGCTTTTTCAAAGTCAGCAGCTGAGAAGATTGAAGCTCTTGGCGGAAAAGCAGAGGTGATCTAATAATGTTCAAGACCTTTATTAACGCGTTAAAAGTAAAGGATATAAGAAAAAAATTATTATATACATTGTTTGTACTTGTTATTATTAGACTTGGCTGTTTGATTACAGTACCTGGAATAAGGGCTGAAGTTGTTCAGGAGTTCTTTGCAGGACTTGGTGATGCAAAAGGATTTATTAATTCATTTACCGGTGGAGCTATGGAGCAGATGACAATATTTGCTTTGTCAGTAACACCATATATTACATCTTCAATTATTGTTCAGCTGCTTACATTTGCCATACCGGCACTTGAGGAGCTCCAGAAGGATGGAGAAGATGGTAGAAAGAAGCTTACTGTTATTACAAGATTCTTAACAGTAGCTCTTGCAATCCTTGAAAGTACCGGCCTTGCAGTTAGCTTTGGACAGAAGGGATATATGGATGAGTATAGCTTTTTCTCAGTTCTGACAATGATTACTGTTCTTACTGCAGGAAGTGCACTTGTTATGTGGCTCGGTGAAAGAGTTACAGAAAAGGGTGTTGGAAACGGAATATCAATTATCCTTTTGATTAATATTGTTTCAACATTCCCTAACGATCTAAAGAACCTTTATATTCAGTTTATGAAGGGTAAGGATCCTGTAAGACTTGTTCTTGTAGGAGCACTAATTGCAGCTATTATCATAGTTACAGTAGTACTTGTTTGTATCCTTCAGGGTGCTGAGAGAAAGATTCCTGTACAGTATGCTAAGAGCGTAAGAGGAAGAAAACAGGTTGGTGGACGTAGCACACACATTCCACTTAAAGTTAATACAGCAGGTGTTATTCCTGTAATCTTTGCTTCATCATTGCTTTCGATTCCACAGATTATCGTTAATCTGTTTAATGTAAAGGCTTCGGGAGTAGGTGGCAAGATTCTCATGGCACTTAGCCAGTCATACTGGTTTAATAAGTCAACACCATGGGCATCAGTAGGATTCCTTGTGTATGTATTATTAATATTCTTCTTTGCATATTTCCAGACAGCAATGACATTTAACCCAATGGAAATTGCTAATAATATGAAGAAGAGTGGTGGATTTGTCCCAGGTATCAGACCTGGTAAGCCAACACAGGACTATTTGAATAAGATTGCAAACTATATTATATTTATTGGAGCAGTTGGTCTTATAATTGTAGCTACTATTCCAATGTTCTTTAACGGTTTCTTTAACACAAGCCTTTCATTTGGTGGTACATCTATTATCATCGTAGTTGGTGTTGTTATTGAGACAATTAAGAGCCTGGAGTCACAGATGCTTGTAAGACATTATCAGGGATTTTTATTAGACTGATAATAATATACGGATGGGAGTGTACTTGTATGTACACTTCCTATTCGTGTATATATAGAAAAGGAAAGCCGTAGGGGCTTAGATAATACAATTCTTTATCGTGACTCATATGAGTCTTGTTGAAATATCGGAGGAATTAAAGATGAAAATAATTATGTTAGGTGCCCCTGGGGCAGGTAAGGGTACACAGGCAAAGATGATTGCTGAGAAGTATGGTGTACCACATATATCAACTGGAGATATATTCAGAGCAAATATTAAAAATGGAACAGAACTCGGAGCTAAGGCTAAGGAATACATGGACAAAGGACTCCTTGTACCTGATGAATTAGTTGTTGATTTAGTTATAGATAGATTTAAAGCACCGGATTGTGAAAAGGGATATGTTCTTGATGGATTCCCAAGAACAATTCCACAGGCTGAGGCGCTTGATAAGGCACTTACAGCAATTGGTGATTCAGTTGACTACGCTATCAATGTTGAAGTACCGGATGAGAACATTGTTAGAAGAATGTCAGGAAGACGTGCATGTGTATCATGTGGTGCAACATATCATGTTGTATATAACCCAACTAAGGTTGAGGGTAAATGCGATGCATGTGGCGCAGATCTTATTTTAAGAGATGATGATAAGCCTGAAACAGTACTTAACAGACTTAAGGTTTACCATGAGCAGACACAGCCACTTATAAACTATTATGAAGCAAAGGGCGTTATGAAAGAGGTTGACGGAACTGTTGACATGAAGGACGTATTTGCTGCTATAGTAGAGATTCTTGGTGAGTAATAATGGCTATTGCTATAAAATCCGAAAGAGAGATTGAACTTATGAGGGAGGCAGGAAGAATTCTTGCCATAACACATGAGGAGTTGAAGAAGGCTATAAAGCCGGGTATAACAACATATGATATTGATAAGCTTGGTGAAGAAGTAATCAGAAGCTATGGATGTATACCATCATTTTTAAATTATAATGGTTATCCTGCATCAATATGTGTATCTGTAAATGACGAGGTAGTACATGGTATCCCTTCTAAGAACAGATATATTAAGGAAGGCGATATAGTAAGCTTAGATGCAGGTGTAATATATAAAGGATATCATTCGGATGCTGCAAGAACATATGGAGTTGGAGATATTTCTAAGGAAGCAGAATTTCTTATTGAAAGTACTAGACAATGCTTTTTTGAAGCTCTTAAGGCTGCAGTTCCCGGAAACTATATCAGAGATATTGGAATAGCAGTTGAAAGATATGCTGTTGCGAGAAAGCTTGGTGTAGTTGTAGATCTTGTAGGTCATGGCGTAGGAGCTAAGCTGCATGAAGATCCTGAGGTGCCGAATTTTGAAACAAAAAGAAGAGGCGCAAAGCTTAAGCCGGGAATGACACTTGCGATTGAACCGATGATAACGCTTGGCGATTATGAGGTTGATTGGCTTGATGATGACTGGACAGTTGTTACAAGCGATGGCAGTCTTGCAGCACATTATGAGAATACAGTTCTTATAACAGAGGGTGAACCCGAGATATTATCCAAGGCAGAAGGCCTTGAGTTATAAAATAAAAATGTTTATATTTTCTTCAGTCAAAGGGTTAAAGGAGGATTTGAAATGTCAAAGGCAGATGTAATAGAAGTAGAAGGAACAGTAGTTGAGAAACTTCCAAATGCCATGTTTCAGGTAGAAATTGAAAATGGTCATAAGGTACTTGCTCATATAAGTGGAAAGCTTAGAATGAATTATATAAAGATTCTTCCTGGTGATAAGGTTACAATAGAGTTATCACCATATGATTTAACAAAGGGAAGAATAGTATGGAGAGATAAATAGTATTAGTAATATAAATATTAGGATTAGTATTAGATTAGTATTAGATTAGTATTAATAATGTATTACCATTATATTACCAATATTTATTAAAATAGCTATTGCATTTTGTAACAGATAATGTTAGAATGCTTATTTGTAGCGGACTTTTTTTGAAAGGAGATTTTCTAATGAAGGTTAGAGCATCAGTAAAACCTATATGCGATAAGTGCAAAGTTATCAAAAGAAAAGGTATCGTTAGAGTTATCTGTGAGAACCCTAAGCACAAACAGCGTCAAGGTTAATCAAAAAAAGAATGAGGTATTTGGGATGATAGCCCATCCGGGAGAATACCTTGTTTTTGTACGTCAACACATAAGGTGTTGAATTGTTTTAGAAGCGGCTGTAGTATGCCTATGCATACTAGTAAAAATATAGAAATATTATGGCGAAGGACTGTCAGTATATGCATTTCACCCCAATACAACTGTGTTGGGATATGCTGGTATAATTTGTCAAACAAGAAGAATTTTTACGGAGGTTAATTAGAATGGCTCGTATTTCAGGTGTTGATTTACCAAGAGAGAAGCGTGTAGAAATTGGACTTACTTATGTATATGGTATTGGTTTAGTATCTTCACAGCGTATTCTTAAGGAAGCAAATGTTAATCCTGACACTCGTTGCGCTGACTTAACTGATGATGAAGTTAGAAGAATCAGTGAAGTTGTTAATGCAACACAGACTGTTGAAGGAGATTTACGTAGAGAAGTAGCTCTTAATATTAAGCGTTTACAGGAAATTGCATGTTACCGTGGTAAGCGTCATAGACAGGGACTTCCAGTTCGTGGTCAGAAGACAAAGACAAACGCTAGAACTCGTAAGGGTCCTAAGAAGACAGTTGCTAATAAGAAGAAATAATTTCTTATTTGCATAACGTGTTTCTTCTATATATAGAAGATATATGATTAGAGAATTAGATTAGTAATATACATTTGTATAATTTTGAGAAAACCATAGGAGGTTTAAGTTAATGGCTAAACAGGCTACTAAAAAAGTGACTAAGAAGCGTGTTAAGAAGAGCGTACAGCATGGACAGGCACATATTCAGTCATCTTTCAATAATACAATCGTTACATTAACAGACGCTGAAGGTAATGCACTTTCATGGGCAAGCGCAGGCGGATTAGGCTTTAAGGGTTCAAAGAAGTCAACTCCTTATGCTGCTCAGATGGCTGCAGAGACAGCTGCTAAGGCTGCTGCACCTTACGGTTTAAAGACAGTTGACGTTATGGTAAAGGGTCCAGGTTCTGGAAGAGAGGCAGCTATTCGTGCCCTTTCAGCATGTGGAATCGATGTTGTTAGTATCAAGGATGTAACACCAGTACCACACAATGGTTGTCGTCCACCAAAGAGAAGAAGAGTATAATAGGAGGTACAAGATAAGATGGCAGTAGATAGAACCCCAGTTCTTAAGAGATGCAGATCTTTAGGCATGGAGCCAATGTATCTCGGAATAGATAAGAAATCAAGAAGAAAATCATTAAGAGCAAACAAGAAGATGAGTGAGTATGGACTTCAGCTCCGTGAGAAGCAGAAGGCTAAGTTCATCTATGGTGTATTAGAGAAGCCTTTCCGTAATCTTTATGCTAAGGCTGAGCAGCAGAAGGGATTAACAGGTCCTAACCTTATGGTATTACTTGAGTTAAGACTTGATAATATCATCTTCAGAATGGGATTTGCCAGAACAAGAAGAGAGGCTAGACAGATCGTTGATCATAAGCATGTACTTGTTAATGGTAAGTGTGTAAACATTCCATCATACCAGGTTAAGCCAGGTGACAAGATTGAAATCAGAGAGAAGAGTAAGTCTCTTCAGAGATATAAGGACATTATGGCTGCAACAGAGGGACAGCTTGTTCCAGGTTGGATGACAGCTGACAGAGAAACTCTTTCAGGTGAAATCGTTGAGAAGCCAAGCAGAGAGCAGATTGATGTTCCTGTAAATGAGACCCTTATTGTCGAGTTATATTCTAAGTAATAGCTAATATTATCCGGAGTGTAGCAGTTAAATACCCATAAAGGAGGGGCTTAAATGTTTGAGTTTGAGAAACCAAAAATTGAGATAGTCGAGATTTCAGATGATAACAAGTATGGTAAATTTGTAGTAGAACCTTTAGAGAGAGGATACGGTACAACACTTGGTAATTCACTTAGAAGAATTATGCTTTCTTCATTACCGGGAACAGCTGTAACTCACGTTAAGATTAAAGGCGTTTTGCACGAGTTTAGCTCAATTCCTGGTGTAAAGGAAGATGTTACAGAGATAGTAATGAACATCAAGGAGCTCGTTATTAGAAATAATTCTCTTACAAATGAGTCAAAGAGGGCATATATTGAGGCATCTGGTGATTGCGTAGTTAAGGCATCTGACATTCAGGTGGATGGTGATCTTGAGATTATCAATCCTGATTTAGTAATTGCTAACTTAAGTGGTCCTGATGCTAAGCTTGAGATGGAGCTTACAATCGAGAATGGTCGTGGATATGTTGGTTCTGATAAGAACAAGGAATCAGACGCACCTATTGATGTAATTGCTGTTGACTCAATTTATACACCAGTTGAGAGAGTAAATCTTACAGTACAGAATACTCGTGTAGGTCAGATTACAGATTATGACAAGCTGACTCTTGATGTATTTACAAATGGCGCATTAGCTCCAGATGAAGCTGTAAGTCTTGCGGCAAGGGTACTTGTAGAGCATTTGAATCTTTTCGTTGATTTATCAGAGAATGCTAAATCAGTTGATGTTATGGTTGAAAGCGTAACAGACGAGAAGGAGAAGGTTCTTGAAATGAATATTGATGAGCTTGAATTATCAGTTCGTTCATACAACTGCTTAAAGAGAGCTGGAATCAATACAGTAGAAGAGTTAATTAATAAGACTCCAGAGGATATGATGAAGGTTCGTAACCTCGGACGTAAGTCATTAGATGAAGTGTTAGCTAAGCTTAAGGAATTAGGTTTATCACTTAACATGAACGATGACTAATACAATTACCACTCACGCTGAAGAATAGTAAGCACAGTGAAGACCCAATCGGGTAAGGAGGATATTTTAAAATGGCAAAGTATAGAAAGCTTGGAAAAGCAAGTGCACAGAGAAATGCATTACTTCGTAATCAGGTAACACAGTTATTATATCACGGCAAGATTAAGACAACTGA
>JAEDHX010000077.1 GCA_016296785.1 Coprococcus sp.
ATAACAAGTCCGACAGTAATTATTGCTATTGCAAATAAAAGCTGAATTCCCATTGCACTAAATATTGTACTAAAATCAAGACCTCTTGCATCATCAATTGCCATAACAGCCTTGTTATACCAGAATGCTGGCAGGAAATGAGCTACCTTAATAACTCCCTTTCCAAGAAATTCTATAGGAACAAATATTCCGCAAAGGAAAGCCATTCCTAAAGAAACTACATTTGCAATCATGTTTAATATTTCCATGCTTGTTGTAATTTTGCTTATTAAAAATGCAATTGATATGCACACACAAAGATAACTAATCATATTTACAAAGAACAATGCACCCTGCATAGAAAAAACAGTATCTTTAATAAGTACAACCGCAAGTGCAAAGAATACACCACAGGTTACAAGACCTGTTACGATTGTTCCAAACACCAGCTCCTTATTATAATTCAAGAAATTATAGGAAGAACACTCTATTCTGTTCTTTAATTCCTTTTTGCTAAATACCTGAAGAACGGCAGCAACGCTTGTAATTATCATACACATAAGGGCCCATCCAATGTATGAGAAAAATGAATAACTGTTGCTTCTTGCTGATACATTTTCTCCATCAGGAAGTGTTACCTTTACCGTTTCAGCAAGTGCAAGTTTTGTACTTGAAACAGCATCATCTACTTCATATCCTGCCTTTATATACTTTGAAAAGACATTTAAAAAGCTATTTA
The DNA here is from genome assembly GCA_016296785.1 of Coprococcus sp. GTDB lineage: Bacteria > Bacillota > Clostridia > Lachnospirales > Lachnospiraceae > Coprococcus. The sequence continues at coordinate 719 of JAEDHX010000077.1, forward strand.
AATCCGCCTCAATAAGCATCGAATTCTGTGTTCCGGGAATAGTAATAAAATCTATATCGCCATCAATCTCTCCGGCAAGCAGTTTTTCTTCAAAGCCCTCAGGGATTCTGATAATTGCATCTGCATCTCTGTTATATAACGCATCCTGCATAGATGTCTTATCATCGTTTATTTCGATAGCATCACTTACTCTCTTATTTGTTTCTTCAAGATATAAGGTTAACGCTTTACTTGATTTTGAATTATCATAATCAAATATTTCAAATTCGCATTTCTTTTCAGAATAATTATTTGTACTGTCTTTAGCCTGTGTATTCATAAACAATGCTAACAATCCGCTGAATATGCATAAGTACATTATCATCTGACCCTTATATTTATTTAATACTTTAAAATATGATTTAAACACTTGCATATTTATTACTCCTTACCATTAGAAATGCAATTAAAATAAACACAACTGACTCAATTGCCATAATTACAATATTCTGCGTAAATACTGAATAGTCGTCATATACATTAAGACTATAAAAGCAATCAGATATTAGTGCAGCAGGATTAATTCTATTAATTATTGGCACTTTAAGTTCGATAAGACGTTTAACACCGTGTGCAAATAAATCAGCCATTCCCGAAAGAACAAGAGATATACTTGTTGCAATTCCCATCTTACCGTTAAGTCCGATCTTTGAGATGGAACCAATAATAATTCCCCTAGATATACCAATCATACATGCTACAAAAAGTGTTAAAATAATAGCAGGATATTTATTTCCAAAATCAATTCCAAGAATAACATCCATATAGCCAAATGCCAGCAACTCTACTATAAAATGTACAAGAAGCATTGCAAAGAATTCTGATATAATGAAAACTATCTTGCTGTTTGGTGAAATACATTTTCTCATTCCTCTTCCACTGCTATTTGCCTGAAGATTATCAATTACACCTATTGATGAGTACATTGAAAACAAGCAACTCATGGCAATTATTGCATAAAAGTAATTATACATACTATTCTGATTACTGCTTGTTGTTGAGCTTTCAGTATAAAATGTTGTTTCCTCCATCATATCGTTTATTATTGCCTGTATCTGATTTTCATCAGGTGCCTCTTTAAGATTGCTGAATATATCCTTTATAACAAATTCATTTTGCTTATAACTGCTTAAGATACCTTCAAGAAGTGATGCGTTTGCAGAACTTTCATTTACCATAAGACTTGCATCCTTAAGATAAATTATTCCTGCTACATTTTCATCCTTAAGTGCAATCTTCGCGTCTTCCTCTGACATCATTTCTATATCAATCAGCTTATCGTCGCCTTCAGATAATTCCTCAAGAACATATAATAGTTCTTTTCCCTCTTCGCCTTCCGAAACGACTGCAACGTTAATATCCTTAAACATTTCATCCTTTTCCATAATATTTCCAAATGCTACATACATAAAGGTTGCAAGTGCCATTGGAAATACAAGTGACCAGAAAAGGCTAACTTTTGCATTTACTATTACCTTAATGCAGTTTTTAAAATTACGCCAAAACATATTTACCTCCTAACTAGTCCCTGAGCTCTTTTCCTGTAATCTCTAAGAATACGTCATTTAACGTAGGAAGCTCTGTAATTACTCTTCCAAATGGAATATCGTGCTCCTTGAAATAATCCATAACTCTTATAATGTTGTGCTTGCCACCTGAATAATAGAGACTAAGCTTTCCATCTGAGTACTCAGCATCATATACATGAGGAAGCTTTTTAAGACCATCAATATGTTCACTTGAAATATCAAGAACCTCAATAATAATTGTCTCTGTGTTTTTGATAATTCTCTTTAGCTCATCCTTAGTTCCTATTGCAATCTGCTTACCCTTATCCATAATTAATATACGGCTGCAAAGCTGCTCTACCTCCTCCATATAATGAGAAGTATAAACTATAGTAGCGCCGTCTTCGTTAAGCTTCCTGATACCCTCAAGAATCTTATTTCTACTCTGTGGATCAACAGCAACAGTAGGCTCATCAAAGAATATAAGCTTTGGCTTATGAGCAATTCCGCATGCAATATTCAGTCTTCTGAGAAGGCCGCCCGAGAGCTTCTTTGGCAGGAATTTCTTGTAATCACCAAGACCAACAAATTCAATTGCTTCTTCTACATATTTTTTTCGGGTTTCCTTATCCTTTATATAAAGGCCGCAGAAATAATCAATATTATCATAAACATTAAGCTCGTCAAATACTGCAACATTCTGCATTACAACACCAATGTCCTTCTTTATATCATAACTTGTAGGCTTCATTTGCTTACCAAATACCTTTATTTCGCCCTTATCATATGTAAGAAGAGCAAGTATACAGTTTATTGTTGTTGTCTTTCCTGAACCATTAGGTCCAAGCAGACCGAATATCTCTCCCTCTTTAACAGTAAGACTAAAATGATCAAGTGCAACCAAGTCCTTATATCTTTTTACCAGATTGTTTACCTCAATTACGTTTTCCATATTTCCTCCTAACAAATAACTATGTACTTTTGTTTTCGACAATCATATTTTGCTTCTTTTAGAAAGAGTTTTCAAGTGCTAATAGTCATTTAGCAAAATGACAATTGTCACATTTACTTTTATTGCATTATTTTGTATATTAATTATAGGACAAATAATTAATTTGCATAATGGCTAGGAGATACAATGAAGAACATTATTGGAAAGACTATTATTTTGATATGCTGCATTATACTTTTGATATATCATTATTCTATAAAGACAGATGCCATCTCCGCACTTCTGTTAGCAATAATAATAAGCTATTTCAGCTTCGCATATATCCCTGACAGCCATGGCAGATATGAAATAATTGATATGCCATTAACCAGAAGGGTTCTTATACTGGATGTTGTTTCTTCATTATTCCTGATAGCCGGAATTGTATTTCCATCCTTCTTCATATTTGCCCCTGTAATAGCCTATGACATAGGCAAATACAAAAACAAAATGACACCCATTATGATTATTGTGTCATGCGTGTATTATGGTATTACTTCAGAAATATGCATTGCGTTAATAATCGGCTGCTTATCCGCTCTATCAATTTATCTGTCATATATCTGTACTGAAAATTACTCATATGAAAATGAGCTAAACATACAAAGAGATAAATCTGTCGAGTATAATATGCTGCTTGAAGATAACAATAAGCAAATAATAGCAAATCAGAACAATATGATATATACGGCAACGCTTAAAGAGAGAAATAGGATTGCACGTGAAATTCATGATAATGTCGGTCATATGCTAACCCGTTCAATTCTGCAGGCAGGTGCGATAAATACAATTAATAATGACACGCGACTTGATAAGCCGCTCACAGACCTGCAGGATACCCTTAATACTGCAATGACAAGAATTCGCGAAAGTGTTCATGATTTGCATGATGACTCTATTGATTTAAAGTCATCTATTGAGGATATCATTAATGATGCTATCAATCTTAGTATTATCTTAGATTATGATATGAGTAATACAATTGACAAGGATATTAAATATACCTTTATTGCAATAACAAAGGAAGCAATAAATAATACGCAAAAGCACAGCAACGGCAATACCATGACAATATTACTCAGAGAGCATCCGGGCTTCTATCAGTTACTTATTACTGACAATGGTACAAATATTGACATACATGATACAGGCATTGGTCTTTCAGGTATGGAGGAACGCGTCAAAGCAATAAATGGAACTATTAAGTTCTCTACAGATAATGGATTTAGAATATTAGTCTCAGTGATGAAAAGGAGTTAGTTATGAATATAATAATAGTTGATGATGACCAGTTAGTATCCATTTCATTAAAAACAATACTTGAAGCCTCTAGCAATATTAATGTCATTGAAATAGGCAGAAATGGAGAAGATGCAATCCGATTATATGATGAATTTGTCCCGGATGTATTACTTATGGATATACGTATGGATAAGATGACAGGTCTTGAGGCAGCAGCTTTGATAATAGAAAAACATCCTGATGCTAAGATACTTCTGCTTACTACCTTCTCTGATGATGAATACATAGTAAAGGCGATACGTATTGGTGCGAAAGGTTACATACTAAAGCAGGATTTTGAAAGCATTGCTCCTGCATTGTCTGCTGTATATGGTGGTCAGACAGTATTTGGCGGTGAGATAATGGATAAGATTCCAGGCTTATTCACAACTGACGTTAGTAGTGAAAACAATACATCATATAAGGATTACGACATTACCGAAAAAGAGTATGAAATAATAAAGCTTGTATCAGAAGGTCTAAATAATAAAGAAATTGCCTCCGAACTATATCTTGGCGAAGGCACTGTCAGAAATTATATTAGTAATATTCTTGAAAAGCTTGAGCTTCGCGACAGAACCCAGCTCGCCTGCTTCTATTATAATAATCTTGTATAATTAATACAGGCAGAAACAATACAGGCAGAAACAAAAAAGAAATAGTCCGTTATACATAACAGACTATTTCTTTTTTGTTACTCGTCAAGTCCCTGTTCTTCTTTAATAACATTAGCTACTACTATATAATCAGCTACAACAAATCCGCTTGTTCCGTCATCAAGAACTATCTCAACCCAATCAGCATTCTCAGAACGAACCTCATAAACTTCTCCAATATATGCAACAGTAAGTACATCAGCATCAGCTACTGCCTCAGCTCTTACTCTTACACCATCAGCAGTAAGTGTTCCTTCTTTTCTATCTCCTTCGGCACTCAATATATCATCATTACCTGCTTCCTTGTCGGTTCCCATCTGCGCATTAGAACTTCCGGGATAAGAAGCAACAACATTGCTATCGCTAACTGCAACCTTAGAGCTATGACTTCTTACAAGCTCCATAACAACATCAATACTTGTCTCATTCATAATCTCAGTCTCACTGATAACAATATCGGTATTCTCATGAAGATATAATTCATCAGCCAGCGGATCAGAATTCTCTCCATATCTTATCAATGCAAATACCATAACTGATATTGCAACAACAAGTAGTGTCATTAAAATATTCTTTTTTATGTATCTATAATTAAGAACATTCCTTCTCAAATAATAAGAAGCTCTGTCTATATTTCTTCTTGTATTTCTCATAATTCCAAAATCTTTAATAAATTACAAAATAACACAATATGTTACATTTCTGTTAAATATAATACTATGTATATATATATGTGTCAACACTTTTAAGCCACAAAATATGGTATTTTATGGTAATTTATATTAATTATTGCACATTTACCTACAAGTTTTTTTGTTGATAATATCCAAGTTTACGTAATATCTTTCCATAATATCATTTTAACATTTTTGTCATAATTTTCCATAACAATAATAATTTAATAGTCTTGTTATGAATACTATGTTACAATACAAATCAGACAAAAGCATTCAATAAATTCTTGAAACAGACAGGAGAAAGCATATGCGCTTAGATAAATATTTGGCTGATTTAGGACTAGGTACAAGAAGTGAAGTAAAGCAATATATAAAAAAGGGCAAGGTTATGGTAAATGGTTCTACCTGCACCACAACTGACAGAAAAATAGATGAAAACAATGATTTGATATCATTTAATGGTCAAATTCTTTCATATGAAAAGAACAGGTATTATATATTAAACAAGCCGGCAGGTTATGTCTGTGCTAATCATGACAATCTTCACAAAACGGTCTTCGAGCTTCTAAAGGGTGAGAATCTAAAGGGATTATTCACAGTTGGCCGACTTGATATAGATACCGAAGGGCTGTTAATAATTACTGATGACGGCGCCCTGTCTCATGAGCTACTATCTCCTTCAAAGCATGTTGCAAAAACATACTATGCCAGCATTTTGGGAATCGCTGATGAAAGTCACATTACAGCCTGCCATAAAGGAATTGATATAGGAGATGACGACCTGACTGAACCCGCTCTGCTTAAAATTCTAAATACTGACCAAATAAACAACACTTCAGAAATAGAGCTTACTATTACTGAAGGAAGATTTCATCAGGTTAAAAGAATGTTTCATGCCTTAGGTATGGAGGTCACATATCTAAAGCGAATATCCATGGGCACATTAAAGCTTGATAGCGAAATTCCTCTTGGCAGCTTTAGAAGATTGACGTCAGAGGAAATAGAAATGCTAAAAAACAACAAATAGTATCTATTCTTAAAAATAAAAAAAACTCATCAAATATGGCTGATCAACCATTTTGATGAGTTTTTTTACTACTTATTTCCAAAAAATTTATCTATACCATTGGCAATTCCCTCGGCAATCTTTGCCTGATACTCAGTTGTAACAAGCATTTGCTCTTCGCTTGGATTTGTCATATATCCAACCTCTACAATAGTTACAGGAACTGAGCACCAATTAATACCACTCATGGTATCAGTTTCCCATACGCCTTCAGACTTCGCACCTGTTGCAGCTGAAAGCTCATTTAATACATTTGAAGCAAGAGTCTTACACTCGCTATATATACTGGCATTATAAGGATTATTCTTTGTCTGGCAAACAGTCATGCATCCTGATGCATTTTCATCAGTTGAACCATTTGTATGAATTCTGATAAATGCTGCTGCGTCTAAGCCATTTGCATATTCTGCTCTTGCAGCATTACTCATATCAACTTCATTTGTAGTTCTAATCATCTTTACTGTATATCCTCTTGAAGTAAGCTCAGCCTCAAGCATTAACGCAATTTCAAGATTAAGCTCACACTCTGCTATTCCCGTTGATACACCTGTATTACCTGCAGATGATTTAGCCTTCTTCTCCGATGCACCCGGGCCTATTGGCTCCTCATCTAAGTTTGGCGTTAACTGGTGACCGGCATCAATAACAATAATCTTACTCTCGTTTCCATCTGATTCCGATGTATTATCACCATCATCATCATTCTTATCATCATCGTCCTTATTATCATCCTTATTATCACCATCTGCAATCACAGTAAGATTCTCAGAAAAGATATAACATGTATTATCATCCATAATGACCTTACTCCACTCGTCATTATAGCCAATTCTGTCAAGAGTAACATCATTTGCAAGCTGTTGATATATCTCACCTTCAGTAGATGGAGACAATCTAACATTTACATAATCAGTAGTCTTCACCACCTCATTTACTATTGTAAATCCATCCTCATCAACCTTCGGCTGAGCTTCTGTCGTGACCTCAGTTGTTGCCTCGGTTGTCGCTTCCGTTGTTACAACCTCTGTTGATGAAGCGTCCTCCTTCTTATCCTTATCCTTACCGCCACATCCAACTAGCGAAAACGACAGAATAAGTACAAGCATTAATGCTGCAATCCTCATATATATCTTCTTCATAATAACCTTCCTCCAAATATCGTCCAAAAGCCACCTTTTGCCTCATTCTACCACAACCCCGCCAAGTAGACAACCCCTACTCGCCATGGGGACAGGTCCCGCGGCAAATGTTATGGCAACCGCAACTTGCTGCCATAGTTTCTTAAGTCTTGTTCATGATGATGCTTGTCTCATGGCACTATATATTCTGCCCTTCGTATGCCGTTAAAAGATTTGGTAATATCTATTATCATGTTGCTTGAAATGTCTATTATCACTCTGCGTTATAAACTCGTGCCAATTGGCATCAACTGTGATGGCAACATCCCATGCCTGTAGCCAATTGCCACTCAGACATATAACGCAGAGCGAACCATATTCAAGCAACATGATAATGATATTGCACAAATCTT
>JAEDHX010000001.1 GCA_016296785.1 Coprococcus sp.
ATGAGAAGCTTGAGGCAGCTTATGAGTCAGGAGAGGTACTTACAGGAAAGGTTGTTCAGGTTGTAAGCGGTGGACTTAATGTTGATGTAGAAGAGTCAAGAGTATTTATTCCTGCAAGCCTTGTATCAGATGTATATGAGAAGAATCTTGACAAGTATATGGGTCAGGAGATCGAGTTTCAGCTTACAGAGTTTAATCCAAAGAAGAGAAGAATCATAGGTAACAGAAAGAAGCTTATTGTTGAGCAGAAAGCAGAAGCTGCTAAGGCTTTATTTGATAGAATTGAAGTTGGCATGGTTGTTGAAGGAACAGTAAAGAATGTTACTGACTTTGGTGCATTTATCGATTTAGGTGGTGCTGACGGTCTTCTTCATATCTCAGAGATGTCATGGGGAAGAGTTGAAAGCCCTAAAAAGGTATTTAAGGTTGGTGATACCGTAAAGGCATTTATTAAGAATATTAATGGTGAAAAGATTGCACTCAGCCTTAAGTTTGATGAGACAAATCCATGGATTAATGCTGAAGAGAAGTATGCAGTTGGAACAATTGTAACAGGTAAGGTAGCCAGAATGACTGACTTTGGTGCATTTGTTGAGCTTGTTCCTGGTGTTGATGCACTCCTTCATGTTTCACAGATTTCTTATAATCACGTTGCTAAGCCTGAAGATGTTTATAAGGTTGGTGATGAGATTGAAGCTAAGATTGTTGACTTCAAGCCTGAAGAGAAGAAGATTAGCTTAAGTGTTAAGGCTTTACTTCCAGTACCTGAGGCAACTGAAGATGAAGTTGAAGAAGTACCAGTTGAAGAAGCTCCAGTTGAGGAAGCTCCGGCTGAAGAAGTATAAGATGAATAATTAATATTTATGATATTATATTACAAAAACCGGATTCTATAATTATTATAGTTTCCGGTTTTTTGTTAAGATAATAGTGCCAATGTATACTTATACAATAGTTCCTTATCCATTAATAAATTGTCATCCAGCAATATATATTTAGTATTATCTTTTATATTATAACAAAACTGTTCTGCACCTATATATTTTGGGCATCTGATAAATGTTCCTTCTTTTTTGGTAAATGCAGTTGCTTTTGTTGCTTTTACTTTGTGATTTGAATCAACATAGGTTGCCATACTCTTATGGATTGCCATTTCTTCATAAGGAAGAAAGTAATAATTTTTATAATCCTTAAAGTAGTATTTAAGTGTATCGTTAAATATCTTTATGTATATTTTTGCTTCATTGTTATATCCATTAACATAGAAATATTCATTTGCATAATTTATTCTAACCGGTATAGCATTATGTAAATGAATACTAATACATAATTTGTTATCAGCTACTATAGTTTCACCAATATCATATTTTCCCATAAACAGATTATGAATTGATAGAATATTAGTTAGTTGAATTAGTCCATTAATATCGTCATGATTATGAGAAATTAATTTATTAAGGTCTATATCCTGATGATACAGAAGAAATTTCTTATATGTTTGTATTAGTTCACCGCCGGAAATGAATTCTTCTCTGTTTATCTTAACAAGCTTTTCAATATCAGATTGCTTAATAGACTGTAGATGTAGCCTGTTTTTGTATTTTTTCACAATTTTATAGATATCTAAGCTTGAAATAAGGCTTTTTATATCACAGTTTATATTAAATTGTACAAATTTTTCATTCAAATATGGTATATCAAATGTATCACCATTATATGATACCAGTACCTTGAACTTCTTTAGTACATCAGCAAAGGTTTTAAGCATTTCCGGTTCAGAGCATCCATCATCATTGAATAATAGTGTGATTTCAAAGCCGCAGGCTGTATTATGTGCATATCCAATTAAGTATAAATCTGTGTTCTTTGCCATAAAACCGGTAGTTTCTATATCAAAATATAGAATATCATTTATATTATCTGATATGTATTTGAATTCAATATCCTTGCAGTCCTTTGTATAAGTATATTTCTCCATATTAACTCCATAGTAAATGATATTATCAATATTTTTATTCGTTAAATAACGTAATATAAAAGAAGTGCATTTATTGTGCAAATAATATTATACAATTAATATGATACATATGGTGTTTTAAAAAATCAATAATGTAATCAAATATATACATGACTATATTTTTTGTTATAAAAACTTGTGCTTTGTATAGGCAAACATATATTCACATTTTATTATTAGTATGTTATACTATTTTTTAGTTATGCATGTTGATTATGTGCTATATATTGTATTTTGCGGAGGAATGAGATGATTGCATATATTAAGGGTGAGTTAGCCGGAATATTTGATAATTATATTGTTATTGAGAACAATGGTATCGGATATAAGATTTATGTTTCGTCAAGATATATTGAGCATTCTCCTTCATTACATTCAGAGACTAAGGTTTATACATATATGCATGTAAGAGAAGATGATATTAGTATTTATGGCTTTGATACTATTGAAGAACGTGAGATATTTGAGATATTAATAAGTATTAGTGGTGTAGGACCAAAGGCTGCAATGTCAATTCTTTCCGCATTATCAGTACATGAGCTTAAGCTTGCTGTTGTATCTGAGGATGTTAAGGTACTTACCAGAGCTAATGGAATTGGTGCAAAGGGAGCATCTAGAATTATTCTTGAGCTTAAGGATAAGCTAAAGATGGAGGATATGATTGATGCAGCATATAATGAGAGTATTTCTGTAAATAATCTAAAAGCTGATGTTCAAAGTGATGTAGTTAAGGCGCTTATCAGTCTTGGTTATTCTTCTCAGGAAGCATCAAACGCAATAAAGAAAGTAGATAATAGAGAGGGTATGTCTGATGAAGATTTATTAAAGGCTGCTCTTAGGAATATATTTTAGGTGATTATATATGGGCAGAGTTATTTCAACTGAAGCTACAGTAGAAGAATTAAAAAATGAATATAGCTTAAGGCCGCAAATGCTTGATGAATATATTGGTCAGACAAAGGTTAAAGGGAATCTAAAGGTATTTATTGAAGCAGCAAAGAAAAGGAATGAACCGCTTGACCATTTGCTCTTGTATGGACCACCCGGCCTTGGCAAGACAACACTTGCACAGATTGTTGCCAATGAAATGGGCGTTAACATTAAGATAACATCCGGTCCGGCAATTGAAAAACCTGGTGAGCTTGCTGCAATTTTGAATAATTTATCAGAGAATGATATATTATTTATTGATGAGATACATAGACTGAATAATCAGGTTGAAGAGGTTTTGTATCCGGCGATGGAGGATTATTCAATCGATGTTGTAATTGGTAAGGGAGCTGGTGCAAGGTCAATTCGACTAGAGCTTCCTAAGTTCACACTTATTGGTGCAACTACGAGAGTAGGTATGCTTACGGCACCTCTTAGGGACAGATTTGGTATGGTTGACAGATTGGAGTTTTATTCACATGAAGAGCTTCAGAGTATTGTTATTAGATCAAGTCAGGTTCTTGGTGTTGAGATAGATAATGATGGCGCACTTGAGATTGCGAAACGTTCTAGAGGTACGCCAAGACTTGCTAATCGTTTGCTTAGAAGATGTAGGGATTTTGCTGAAGTATATTATGATGGAATAATTACATATGATTCGGCTAAAAATGCACTTGATAAGCTTGAAGTGGATTCAATGGGACTTGATCAGACTGACAGGAACATTTTGTTTACAATGATTGAAAAATTCGGTGGCGGACCTGTCGGACTTGACACATTGGCTGCTGCAGTCGGTGAGGATCCCGGTACTATTGAAGATGTATATGAGCCATATTTTATTAAGAATGGTTTTATTAACAGGACACCTAGAGGACGAGTAATAACTGATATGTGTTATAGGCATTTAGGACTTGAAGCATTTATTAAAGAATAAAGGAGAGAAGACGTTATGGCACAGAAGAATGATATACCTGTAGTAATTAATAATAAAGTTTATACATTAAGTGGATTTGAAAGTGAAGAATATCTTCAGAATGTGGCTACCTATATCAATGGGAAGATAGCAGAATGTCAGTCCTCAGAAGCATATAGAAGATTTAATGCTGAGTATCAGAGTGTACTTTTAGCACTGAATATTGCTGATGATTATTTTAAAGCAAAGCTTCAGGTGAATCAGATGCTTTCAGAGGATGATGATAAGGACAAGCAGATTTATGATTTGCGTCATGAGGTTATTGAGACTCAGATTAAATATGAATCTGCTCAGAAGATGATTGAAGAATATAAAGACAAGATTAGTGAGCTTCAAAGACAGATTATTAAGCTCGAAGCGGAGAATAATGTTAAATAAACCTGAAATACTTGCACCCGCAGGTAACACTGAATGTGTGAAGGCGGCTGTAAATGCAGGAGCCGATGCAATATATGTTGGCGGAAACATGTTTAGTGCACGTGCATTTGCAGGAAATTTTGATACAAATGAATTACTTGAAACAATAGATTACTGCCATATTAATAATGTTAAATTATATATGGCAGTTAATACTTTGCTTAAAAATAGTGAAATATCCATGCTTGATGATTATATGAGACCATTTGTAAATAATGGTCTTGACGGTGTAATTATTCAGGATATGGGTGTTTTTTCTATGCTAAGAAATATTTATCCTGATTTGCCTCTGCATGGAAGTACTCAAATGAGTATCACTTCAGTTGAAGGGGCAGAATTCCTTAAGAATATTGGCTTTTGTAGATTTGTTCCGGCAAGAGAGCTGTCTCTTGATGAGATTAAACAGATTAAATCTAAGGTTGATATAGAGATTGAGACATTTGTCCATGGAGCCATGTGTTATTGTTATTCGGGCAAATGCCTAATGAGTAGCTATGCCGGTGGAAGAAGTGGAAACAGAGGACGCTGTGCCCAGCCTTGCAGAAAGAAATATAATGTGAATGGAGTTAGTGAATATGCATTAAGTCTGAAGGATATGTGTATGCTCGATAAGCTTGATAACCTGATTGAAGCAGGTATTGATTCATTTAAAATTGAAGGCAGAATGAAGAAGCCTTGGTATGTTGCTGCTACAACACATGCATATAAAGAGGTTCGTGATGCTTATATAAGTGGTGAGGATATTAGCAGAGTTGCATCCAGGTATAAGAAGGAGCTTCTAGATATATATAATCGAGGTGGATTTTCTGAGGGCTATTATTTTATCAATAATGGAAAAAAGCTTCTTGCAAATAAACGACCAAATCATGATGGTGTATTAGTAGGCAAGATTGTAGCAATTGATAAGCCACATATTAAGGTAAAGCTCTCGGCAGATATATATTCAAAGGACATTGTTGAGATAAGAACAGGTAATAAGGATATCGAATTAACAATATCTGAGACTGCAAGTAAGGGAAATGTTGTATCACTTAAAGCAAAGGATTTTATTAATATAAGAAAAGGAAATGAGTTATACAGAACGCGTAATAATCATTTGCTGGATAAGATTAGTAGTGAAATTATTAATAAGGAAAAAACCATTAATATAAATGCATTACTAACAGCTAAGCTTGGTGAACCTATATGTCTTGAATTAGCAAATCCATACAACGGCAAGATAATTAAGGTTACCGGAGATATTGTTGAAGTATCTGAAAACAGACCAGTTTCAAAAGAACAGATATGTGAAAAACTCTGTAAAACCGGTGGTACAGGCATATGCTTTATTATTGATGCCGTTGTTGATGATAATATTTTCGTTCGCTTAGGTGGGATAAATGAGTTAAGACGTAAGGGGATAGAAGCCTTAAAGGAGGATGTATGTTCCACATATAAGAGATATTATGTTCCACAAAAACGAACCGGAAATAATGATATTATATTTGACAGAAGAAAAGAGAAACGTGTTTTCGTTAAAGTAAATGGAATAAATCAGTTTAGAATAGTTAATAATTTTGAATTTGTAGATTGTGTAATTGTAGAATATAATTCATATAAAGATATTCCATATATTATTGAGGAATCGGACAAGCAGATATTTGTAGCTCTGCCATATGTATATAGATGCAATAAGAATGATGAAATGAATAAGATATATGAGTCTACAAAGAATTGTAATGGATATCTTGCTAGAAATATTGATGAATTGGCATTCCTTATAGACAAAGGATATAAACATGAAATAGTGCTTGATTCCTATGTATATGCATATAATGACATTGCAGCGAGATTTTTTGTTGATAATTATGATAATTGTTCATTTGTATCATCAAATGAATTAAGACTTGATGAGATAAGGGAACAGAGCTTTAATTCTATATTAAAGATTTATGGACATCAGTCTGTTATGTACACTGCAAATTGTATAAATGGATATTATAAGGATGGGTGTAGTAAGGGAATAAATAGAAATATCCCAATAAAGGATGAAATGAATAATGTATTCTACTCGGATAATGATTGCAGTTTTTGTGGTAGTGTAATTTATAATGGTATTCCTACTGATATAATTGATGATTTTTCTGCTTATAGTAATATGAATACGGATGTATTAATTGATTTTACGATTGAAGATAATACGTTAGTACAAGCAGTTATGGAAGAATATGCTAATAGAGTATATGGCAATGTATTACCGACTGCTTCAAATAGAAAACGTACAAAAGGACATTATTTTAGAGGTATTGACTAATGGTCAGGATTGTAACTGAGATTTCAAAATATTTAATAATATTATTTATGGTATTATATACCATTAAGTGTTTTACTGTCTTAAAGCCTGTTAAGAAGGATAAGAAAAGAAGAGCGCTTAATGTGCAGATATTCTATGTGTTTATGATACATTTTTTATGTTATCTTACTATGTATTTGCACTATAAAACCATTGATATTCTGATATTTTATGTATTGCAAATGATAATATCCATAACATATATGGTATCCTACCATGCAATATATAAAGAATCTTCAAGATTAATAACTAATAATATGTCATTCCTTTTACTTATTGGTTATGTTATGCTTACCAGACTTGATTTTGATATGGCTAAAAAACAATTTCTATTTGCATCTATTATGCTAATTGTTACTGCATTTATTCCGCTTATCATATTAAAGTGTCCTGCAATAAAAAATTGGAATGTATTTTATGCAATAGCTGGTTTATTTCTTCTTATTACTGTGTTTATTCCAGGAATAGGACTTAGCAGATATGGTTCTTACAACTGGATTCAGATTGGCGGTGTATCTTTACAGCCAATGGAGATAGTAAAAATCATTTTTGTTTTTTTTCTTGCTTCTTCATTTGAAAAAGCGAAGGGCTTTGCTGACATGATTAAAACATCGATTGTTGCAGGTGCATTTATGCTTGTATTGGTTCTTGAAAGAGATTTAGGCGGTGCTGTTATATTCTTCATGGTTTATATTATGATGATATATATTGCAACAGGAAAACATTCCATTCTTATTGGTGGAGTAATATCCGGAGTAGTGCTTGTTACTCTTGGATATTTATTGTTTAGGGATGTATTCAGTCATGTTACTACAAGAATAAATGCATGGATTAATCCTTTTGATTATATTGATGATGATGGTTATCAGCTTGCTCAGTCTCTGTTTGCAATTGGTTCAGGAGGTTTTGAAGGAACCGGATTATGCCAGGGATTACCGACTTCAATACCTGTTGTGTGGAGTGACTTTATATTCTCTGCAATTTGTGAGGAGCTTGGTGTAATATTTGGATTATGCCTGTTGCTTATGTATATAAGCTGCTTTATATATTTCATTAATATATCTATGAAGATTAGAAATACGTTTTATAAGAATGTGGCATTTGGATTTACTATTTGCTTTATTCTTCAGGTATTCCTTAATGTTGGAGGAGTGACTAAATTTATCCCTTCTACCGGAGTGACGCTGCCACTTATCAGTAGCGGAGTCAGCTCAATCGTAAGTACACTAGTAATATTTGCTATTATTCAGGGTATTTGTATTCTTGAGAATAGCAAACCTAAAAAAATAGAAAGTAGTAGTAACTATGTCAAAGAAAAAAACATCGACAAAACAGAATACAGAGATGAATTTTCAGGAGAATAATAATATTATTGACAAGAGGAGTAATGATGAGAAGAACATTCCGGTATTGGTAATAACATATTTTGTTATAGCAATATTTGTTGCAATGCTTGCTAATATTATTATTTTCACTATCAGAGATGCAGATACAGTAATAGCTAATTCCTATAATAAGCGAGAGAATATATATGCTAATAAGGTTATAAAAGGAAGTATTCTTTCAAGTGATGGAGAGGTTCTTGCTGAAACAATAGTAGATGATGAGGGGAATGAGACTAGGTATTATCCGTATGAGAATATGTTTTCGCATGTTGTTGGATATGACAGTAATGGCCAATCAGGACTTGAGATGATGTCTACTTATTATCTGCTGACATCTAACCAGAACATAATAAGGCAGGTTTATAATGCATTAGCTGATAAAAAAAATATTGGAAATAATGTTATTACAACACTTGATTATGATTTGCAGGAAACAGCATATTATGCTTTAGGTTATAATAATGGAGCTGTTGTTGTAATTGAACCTTCTACTGGAAAGATGCTTGTTTCTGTATCTAAGCCTGATTTTAATCCTAATAATATTGACAGTCTGATTGTATCAGAAGATAGTGAGAGCTCATATCTGTTAAATAGGGCAACACAGGGACTATATCCTCCTGGATCGACATTTAAGATTATTACTGCTTTAGAATATATGAGAGAAAATAGTAATTATTTAAATTATTCTTACAAATGTAATGGTGAGGATGTTTTTAACGGAGTTGGTATTCATTGTTATAATTATAAGGTCCATGGCAATATAAATCTTAAGGATTCTCTTGCTTATTCGTGTAATACATCATTTTCAAACATTGGTATATCACTTGATAAAGCAAAATATAGAAACTTATGTGAGGATTTTCTGTTTAATAAGGATTTGCCTTTTGATGGATATTATTCCAAGTCAAAATTTGTGATTAATGAGAAATCAGATACATCAAGCATGCCTCAGACTGCTATTGGACAAGGTGATACACTTATTACACCATTGCATAATGCTATGATAATGTGCACGATAGCTAATGGCGGAGTACTTATGAAGCCTTATCTTATTGATCGAATCGAGTCCTGTGAAGGAAATCTTGTTAAAAAATTTAAACCGGACACTTATGGTAAGATAATTACTGCAAAGGAAGCAAAAGAAATTAGTAATATGCTATCTGGTGTTACTGATTATGGTACGGCTTCAGATTATTTTTATGGGGCTGATTATAAGGTGATTGGTAAGACAGGTACTGCTGAATACAATGAAAATGGAGATTCGCATTCTTGGTTTGTTGGATATTCGAATCCTGATAATCCTGATATTGTTGTTTGTGTTCTTGTTGAAAATGCAAGTAGTTCAGGGGCTTCTGCATCATATATTGCCAGATTAATATTTGATAAGTATTATTTGGATTATTAAGAATCTTGAAAAATATTCTTGATATGGTATACTGTATATGATTTAGCTTACGCACCTTATAGAAAACAGGAGGAATTGCGGTGATTGAGGCAACAAGCTGTGGAGGTGTGGTAATCTTCAGAGGAAAAGTATTATTACTTTATAAGAACTACAAGCACAAATATGAAGGATGGGTGCTCCCAAAAGGTACAGTTGAAAAGGGCGAAGAATATAATGAAACTGCACTAAGAGAAGTAAAAGAGGAGACAGGTGTTAGCGCATCTATTATTAAGTATGTAGGAAAAAGCAATTATACGTTTAATACTGCTTTTGATGTAGTTAACAAGGATGTTCATTGGTATTTAATGATGGCAGACAGCTATTATAGCAAGCCACAAAGAGAAGAATACTTTATGGATTCCGGTTACTACAAGTATCATGAAGCCTACCACCTTCTAAAATTCCCTAATGAGAAGCAGATTCTTGAACAGGCATATTCTGAATATGTTGATTTAAAAAAGAATAATTTGTGGGGAAACAAGAAGTATTTTTAAGAAAAAGGCTTTTGTATTTTATGCAAAAGCCTTTTTCTTAACATTTATATTAAATATATTTTTTTTGGAGATATATAATGAAACAAAATAAAAGAAAAGCTAAAAGCATTATTATAAATATTTTAATAGTAATACTGTTTATTATTGCACTAGGATCTGCTGCTTATATAGCACATTATTATTTCAATAGCATGAAGACTGAGAAGGAATTTGATAAATTGAAGGAATATATAGTAGAAGATGACAGTTCTAAGGCTGATGATAAACCGAAGTATACGAAAACTAAAGAAAATTACTACATATTAGTGAGATATGAAAAGCTTCATGAGATGAATTCGGATTTTATTGGCTGGATAAAGATTGATGGAACAAGTATTGATTACCCTGTTATGCACACACCTGATAATCCTGAGTATTATCTTCATACTAGTTTTGATAAGGAATATAGTTCTGCGGGAACATTGTTTGTAGATTCTAAATGTAGTCTTTATGACAATATCTCTGATAATGTAATAATATATGGTCATAACATGAAATCCGGTACAATGTTTCATGATTTAATATCATTTGAGAATGAGGAGTTTTATAAGAATCATAAGTATATAACATTTGATACAATATATGAGCCGGGAACATATGAAATAATAGCTGCAATGAGAACTCAGGTTTATGCTAAAGATGATACATCATATTATCATTACTATGAATTCATTAATGCTAAGAATGAAGAAGAGTTTGATGAATTTGTAAGCTATGCTAAGAATAATACACCATATAATATCGATACAACTGCCAAATTCGGTGATAAGCTAATTACTCTTTCTACCTGTGCTTATCATAATGAGAATGGAAGATATGTTGTAGTTGCAAAAAAAGTCAAATAAAAAGAAGGATAATAAATCCTTCTTTAGTAATGCCGGCAGCGGGACTCGAACCCGCACGACGTTGCCGCCAACAGATTTTGAGTCTGCCTCGTCTGCCAATTCCGACACGCCGGCATTTGTTATTTACAACATTTGTAATATTACCATAAGTGCATTTTTGTGTCAATAAACAAATAATTATAAGGAGATAACCACATGCTTAAAAGAAATGTTCGTATTCAGTTTGAAGCTAAGAAGAAAGAGCTTGATATGAATCTTGCTAATAATTACAAGGACCTTGCCCATGATGCTCTAAAGGAATTAGATACCATGGTCATGAAGTTTAAGGAAGATAACCTTATAAATGAAAAGGATTATAACAAGCTTAGCTTCATTGTATCAGAGTATAAGACAAAGATGTCTCATTATCATCATTAACTTAATTAACTTAGTCTTATTATTTCTTTCTTTAGCTTTTTAATAATACGCTTTTCAAGTCTTGATATGTACGATTGTGATATTCCAAGCATATCTGCTACTTCACGTTGCGTTTTTTCAGTTCCGTTAATAGTATTTATTCCGTATCGTAGCTCAATTATTGTTCTTTCTCTATCATCTAGCTTTGAAACAGCTATTTCAAGTAGATTTTTATCCATTTCATTTTCAATATTTTTATATACTGTATCCTCATCGGTTCCGAGTATATCTGAAAGCAATAGTTCATTTCCGTCCCAGTCGACATTTAGTGGTTCATCAATTGATATTTCCATCTTTATTCTGCTATTTCTGCGAAGAAACATAAGTATTTCATTTTCTATACAACGAGATGCATATGTTGCGAGTTTAATATTCTTATCATTTTTAAATGTATTTATTGCTTTGATTAAGCCTATAGTTCCTATTGAAATCAAATCCTCTACGCCGACACCGGTATTATCAAATTTCTTTGCTATGTATACAACAAGTCTTAGATTGCGTTCTATTAGAATTTTTCTAGCCTCATTTTCACTTTCACTGCCTAATTCAGATATTACAAGATTTTCTTCATAAGGTTCAAGTGGAGCGGGAAGTATATCACTTCCGCCAATATAATGAACATCCTTTGTGTTTTTCGACAAGCATGGGATGCTCTTTACTATTTGAAATTTGAAGTCATTTCCTTTGATTGTACTTACCATTTTCTAATCCCTCTTTTCATAAATTTCCGATTTAGCAGGATACACATATTGGTATTTAGTAAAGTGAAGTTTTCCTTACTAATCCCAATTAGTGGTTTGTTTTGTATTATTTTTTTGTCGACAAATAGAAAATCACAATCAAATGCAAGCATAAGCTCACATTTGCTACAAATTGTACTGTAGGGTATAAGATGTAGACCTATATGCTCACAATTAACGTCACAATCCGTAAATGAAAAAGCTCCATTTATATAGCTATATATGATTGGATGATATGCTTTTGGCATTAATTCAATCATTAAGTCAGGTGAAGCTATAGCAACAGGTCTATTTGTTTTTTGGTCTTTTAAGAAATTACCGGTATCAATATATCCTAGTGCTGAAACAAGGTGATTATTCTTGCTTAATAAGACTGCCTTATACATTCCCATGTATTTCACTTCTAAATCTGTATTGCATAGCCATTATATAGTTATGCAAGTAAATATTTAGTCGTAAAAGCTATGTTGAAAAACATGAATATTGACAACAGATGACATTTGTTGATTATTTTGATACAAATTATTATTAAATTTGACCTTATTTGCTGAAATTGTGTATAAATTTGTGGATAATGTGGAAAAGTTTTATAATACAACAGTATTTTCGCAGTATTCTAACAATTTGCGATATTATTTTGTCGCATATTTTCTTTTTTGGAATACCATAGATAATAAAGAGATTAGTGGTAATAATGCAAAATAATATAGATACACAGCTTTCATTAGCACTTACGATTGAAAATGGTTCTGCTAACTATTCAAATGAATTATTTGTTGGCTTTAATCCTATAGATGATATATGGGATTTGTTCATAAGATATGCCAATGATATTGATGATTTAATTCAAAGCTATAATGCAAAAATTGTATATCTTCTTGGAGGGTATGCGATAGTTAGCATTAATAGCAACTTTATAATTGAATTTGCAAAGGATCCGCGTATCCTATATATAGATAAACCTAAATATATTGCTACACAGGTATCTTATGCTGAATATGCATCATGTATTACCTCTGAGATAAAAAATCAAATGGGACTTTTAGGAGAGGGTGTGATTATTGGTGTAATTGATTCCGGTATTGATTATCGTCATCCGGAATTTATGATAAATGGTGAATCAAGAATAACATACTTATGGGACCAGACAATAGAATATAGTCCGGAATATCCAAATGAATATGAGATAGGTAGAATATATAATAATTTGGAGATTAATAATGCTATTGCTAATAATATTAATATTTCGGAAGATACCAGTGGACATGGAACAGAGGTAACAGGTGTAGCTTGTGGAAGTAATATTGGAGTAGCTTCCAGAGCAAGCATCATTTCAATTAAGCTTTCTTCAGAAGTAAACAGACCTAATACGCTTGGACTAATAATGGGTATTGATTTTTTGATAAGAAAAAGCAGAGAATTAAATACTCCTATAGCTATTAATCTAAGCTATGGTAATAATTATGGCTCACATCAAGGCAATTCTTTAGTTGAAAACTATATTAATGATGTATCTAAGATGGCAAAGTGTTCAATTATTACCGGAACAGGTAATGAAGGAATAACAGGTCGTCATATAGCCGGTACTTTGGGAAATGTTACATATAAGCTAATAGATATTGCAGTTGGCAATTATGTGACAGCTTTTAATGTACAAATATGGAAAAACTATCAGGATATATTTGATATTGTATTATATAGCCCAAATGGTGAAAGCCTTTTATATTTATCAGAGAGGCAACCTATAGGAAGTAATTCATATAGAGGTTCATTAATAAACTATATATATGGTGTACCAAATCCATATAATAGAGAACAGGAAATATATATATCAATTAGTAGTAGGGAGTATATAGAACCTGGAATATGGCGTATTGTTTTATATCCAAAGAGTATAATAGACGGAAGCTATAATGCATATTTGCCTGTTACAACAAGCACACAGGCTAATCTTGGATTTTTATCACCGGCAGAATACGGAACACTAACTATCCCTTCCACTGCAAATAGCGTAATTTCTGTTGCTGCTTACAATCAAAACTATAATGATTATGCTTATTTTTCTGGAAGAGGTTATACTCCAAATGGGCAGATTAAACCTGATATAGCTGCACCCGGAGTGGATATATATACTTCATATCCAAATGGAGCATATCAGCTTGCAACAGGTACTTCTATTGCAGCACCCTTTGTTACCGGTTCAGCTGCATTATTAATGGAATGGGGTATTGTTAGAAATAATGATATATTTTTGTATGGTGAGAAATTAAAGGCAGCCTTAATAAAGGGGGCAAAGAGTTTGCCTGTAACGAACAATTATCCAAATGAGTATATTGGATGGGGGGCATTATGTCTTAGAAATAGTATTCCTGACTAAGCTAATATTATAATTCTTAAAGATTTTTATAATAAATTATATAATATATTGTATATTTATATTTGAATATCTATTATTTTGTGTTATCATGATAAAGATTGCAATAAGTGAGGGATTGAGTGGTGACAAAAGATAGTACAAAAAAAATCGTTATAAATACTGTTGCCTTTATTGCAATATTTCTTCTTACAATATATGGTGTATTTAAGGGTGAAGATTTAGGAGAAATAAAAGAAGATGTATTAGCATGTAATTATTATATGTTAATTCCTGCTGTAATTTGTGTTTTTATATTTATTTGGTGTGAATCAATAATCATATGGTTTATGATGAGATCCTACGGTATAAAAACAAAAAAAAGGGAGTGTTTCCTATATTCATCAATAGGTTTCTTTTTTAGCAGCGTAACACCATCAGCTACTGGTGGTCAGCCAATGCAGATTTATTTTATGAAAAAGAAAAATATACCTATTCCAATCTCAACAGTAATTCTTATGATAGTAACTATAACATATAAGATGGTTCTTGTTGTGATTGGGCTTGCTATACTATTATTTGCCAGAAGCTTTGTTGCACATTATATGGGTGGTATATTGTTTATATTTTATATAGGTCTATTAATAAATATAGTTGTTGTTACTTTGTTAATAATACTTGTGTTTCATCAGACCCTGGCAGAAAAGCTGGCAGTAAATTTTATTAAATTACTTGAAAAGCTTCATTTGCTTAGGAAGAGAAGAAGCAGGATTGATAAAATATTAGATTCAATGGACTTATATAGGGATACTGCTGATTATATCAAACAGCATTTTGGAAGAATTTTAATAATATTCCTATTTACATTCTTTCAAAGGTGTGTTTTGTTTTCTGTAACCTGGTTTGTATATAAAGCTTATGGACTATCAGGAACATCTTTTGTATCGTTATTAACTCTGCAGGCAGTAATATCAATTGCTGTTGATATGCTACCTTTACCGGGAGGAATGGGAATTAGTGAAAGTATGTTTTTAAAACTGTTCTTACCTGTGTTTGGTGAAGCATTACTCCTACCAGGACTTGTATTGTCAAGGGGAATAAGCTATTATAGTCAGCTTATTATATCAGCAATATTCACAGTTATTGGAGCATTACTAATAATGATAAAACAGAAGAATACAGATATAGATAATAACAAGAGTGATAATAATATTGAAAATACGAAAAGGGATGAGATGTAATAAATGATAGGATTTTTTAATTATACAGTAATTCTTACATATGTTAGTCTTGCATCTTCCGTAACAGGAATGTTTTTTACATTTATGGGTAAGGTTAATATTGGAATATTTTGTCTTGCTTTATCGGGACTACTAGATGCGTTTGATGGAAGAGTAGCAAGAACGAAAACTGATAGAACAATTGATGAGAAACGATATGGTATTCAGATTGATTCACTATGTGATATGGTATGCTTTGGTGTTTTGCCTGTTGTGATTTGTTGGTATTCAGGTCTAAATACCATACATGGTTGTATAGTTCTAATTATATATATGCTGGCAGGGCTTATCAGACTTGCATATTATAATGTTCTTGAAGAGAATAAGAACTCAACTGAAGCAGATGATAATAATCCTGATGGTAGGAAGTACTTTTGTGGAATGCCTATAACTTCAATTTCAGTTGGACTTCCTGTAATTTATATGGCTGGTCCGCTATTTAAAAATGCGTTTGTTTATGTTCTTGAATTTATAATGATTCTGGCGGCTGTATTATTTGTTGCAAACTTCAAGTTTGCTAAGCCTACTACAAGACAGCTTATTATTCTCATTATTATTGTTGCAATTGCAGTTCTTTATATGCTTTATTGCTATAATTGGAAGGGCTATGTTCATTGGAATTTAAAAAGATTGGTTGATATGATAAGGAGAGGTTAGCGCATGACTGATAATCATTGCAGAACAATTCAGGATAAGTTTTTAGCATTTTTATATGGACATGCATGTACTCGTATGCTTTTAAAACCGCTT
Organism: Coprococcus sp.; assembly: GCA_016296785.1. Lineage (GTDB taxonomy): Bacteria > Bacillota > Clostridia > Lachnospirales > Lachnospiraceae > Coprococcus. Next base: position 16,456 of record JAEDHX010000001.1, read on the forward strand.
ACTTCAAAGACGTTTTCTAATATTGGCGGAAGGCTACTTGATTCACATGCTTCAACCATGTTAATTAAACCTTTTATAAAGGCAAATCATATCGATATGGATGAATATGAACCTGCATTATATAGCTCATACAATGATTTCTTTAAGAGAAAGATTATAAATGGAGCAAGACCTTATAAAGAAGATGATAATGCTTTTATTAGTCCTTGTGATAGTAGATTATCAGTGTATAAGATTGATAATGATTCAATATTTTCTATAAAGAATACACAATATACCGTTAAATCGCTTTTAAGAAGCAGAAAGCTTGCCGAATACTATAAGGATGGTTATATATGGATTTTCAGACTGTCTGTTGATGACTATCATAGATATATTTATCCGGTTTCAGGCATGAAGTCTGTAAATAGAAGAATTAACGGTGTATTTCATACAGTTAATCCGATTGCAAATGATTATTATCCTATATACAAGGAAAACACCAGAGAGTATTGCAATATTAAGAATAAGTGTTTTGGTAATGTAATTATGATGGAAGTAGGTGCAATGCTTGTAGGAAAGATAGAAAACAATGACTATAATGCATGCCGTGTATTTAGAGGAGACGAAAAAGGGGATTTTGCTTTTGGAGGCTCTACTATAGTATTAATTACAAATAAGACTGCTGCCTGTCCACTGGATTCTATATTAGATAATTCTTTAAATAATATTGAGACTCGTGTTAAACAAGGCGAGACAGTAGGATATAAAATATAAATAGATTGGCAATTACTATGAATAATACTAATATTTTTAAAAGAAATGGATATGTGCAGATTCTTGCAATGATTGCAGTCATTTCGTGGGCTTTTGCATTTCCGTTAATAAAAATAGGTTTTGAGGAATTTTCTATATCTTCTAATGATAACTGGAGCAAAGCACTATTTGCAGGTATTAGATTTTTTGCTGCAGGCTTATTGCTTATTCTATTTGCAAAAATGATTAAACTTAAATTTTCTATAAATAGCATTCGTAATGCGGGCTTACTGTTCCTATTTAGTTTGATAGGTACAGCTTTGCATTATTTCTTTTTTTATCTTGGATTATCTTATATGGATGGTTCAAGATCTGCATTATATGACTCACTTAGTACATTTCTTTTGATAATTCTTGCATGCTTTTGTTTTTCCAGTGACAGAATGACCTATATGAAAGCAATTGGTTGCATTTTTGGATTTTTTGGAATATTAATTATTAACATAAATAAGTCCGGGTTTAGTTTGTTATTTCCCGGAGATATGTTTATGTTACTAAATTCCATATGCTCTGCAATTGGTGGTTTGCTTACCAGAGTTGTAACAAAGAGAATGAATCCTTTATATGCTACAGGCTATAGTTTATTAATTGGTGGTGTTATTCTAATTGGTGTAGGGTTTCTTATGGGAGGAAGAATTACATCCGCATCGGTTACCGGAGTGCTTGTATTGATTGCATTAATACTTATTTCAGCAATAGGATTTTCTCTTTATAATATGCTTATTCTTTATAATCCTGTTGGAAAGATTGCAATATTTAATTCATTCATTCCTGTATTAGGAGCTATGCTAAGCTGCTTAATTCTTAAGGAAAGATTTTCGTATAGATATGTAATTTCGGCAATATGCGTTACAGCAGGTGTTTTTATAATTAATAGTGAAAAAGCTATAATAAAAGAATAGCTATAATGCCATATAATAAGCTATTCGTGCTTGCATATTCTTTAGTTTTATTATATTATTCTAATAGAATACACGACTGGCGGAAACAGCATTTGCTGAGTGGGATTACCTACAGGGAGTGTATATATTTGAACAGCCGACCGCCTGGGCATACATTTATTTGTGTGTTCAGACGGTTTTTTTACATTATTTATTAAATGGAGGATATATTTATGGAAATGTTATCACTTGCTACTGAGCTAAGCAATAATTCATACCCTGGAAGAGGTATTGTAATTGGTAAGTCAGAGGATGGAACAAAGGCAGTAACAGCTTATTTTATCATGGGTAGAAGCTCAAATAGTAGAAATCGTGTATTTGTAACAGAAGGAGAAGGAATTAGAACAGAAGCATTTGACCCTTCAAAGCTCGAGGATCCAAGCCTGATAATTTATGCTCCTGTAAGAGTACTGGGTAATGATACTATAGTAACTAATGGCGACCAGACAGATACTGCATATGATGGTATCTCAAATGGATTAACCTTTGAACAGTCATTAAGAATAAGAGAATTTGAGCCTGATGGACCTAATTATACTCCTAGAATTTCAGGTGTAATGCATGTTGAAAATGGAGTATATGATTATCAGATGTCTATATTAAAGAGTAATAATGGTAATCCTGATGCTTGTAACAGATATACATTTTCATATGAGAATCCTGTAAGTGGTGAGGGACATTTTATTCATACATATATGCATGATGGTAATCCACTTCCTTCATTTGAAGGAGAGCCAAAGCTTGTAGGTATTTCCGGTAATATTGATGAATTTGCTGATATGATATGGAATAGCCTTAATGAGGAAAATAAGGTTTCATTGTTTGTTAGATATATTGATATTGCTACAGGCAAATATGAGACAAGAATAATTAATAAGAACAAATAATTCTATTTTGGAGCAATGTGCAATTTAAGGAGGATAATATTAATTATGAACGAGATTCAATTAAAGTATGGATGTAATCCAAATCAGAAGCCATCACGTATTTTTATGGAGGATGGAAGTGAGTTGCCTGTTAAGGTATTAAATGGTAAGCCTGGATATATTAATTTTCTTGATGCATTTAACGGCTGGCAGCTTGTTAAAGAGCTTAAGGCAGCTACAGGGCTTCCTGCAGCAACATCATTTAAGCATGTTTCACCTGCAGGTGCAGCAGTAGGTCTTCCTCTTGATGATACACTAGCAAAGATTTATTGGGTTGATGATCTTGGCGAATTATCTCCACTTGCATGTGCATATGCAAGAGCCAGAGGTGCAGACAGAATGTCTTCATTTGGTGATTTTATCGCACTTTCAGATATATGTGATGAAGATACAGCCAGACTTATTAAAAGAGAAGTATCTGATGGTGTAATTGCACCTGGTTATACAGAAGAAGCTATGAAGCTTTTATTAGAAAAGAAAAAAGGCAATTATAATGTGATTCAGATAGATGAAAACTATGTTCCAGCTGAAATTGAAAGAAAGCAGGTATATGGAATTACATTTGAGCAGGGAAGAAATGAGCTTAATATTGATGAGGATCTTCTTTCAAATATTGTAACAGTTAATAAGGAGATACCTGAGGAAGCACTTATTGATTTAAAGATATCACTTATTACACTAAAGTATACTCAGTCTAATTCTGTATGCTATGTTAAAGGTGGTCAGGCAATTGGTATTGGTGCAGGACAGCAGTCGAGAATTCACTGTACAAGACTTGCAGGACAGAAAGCAGATAACTGGTTCCTTCGTCAGGCTCCACAGGTAATGAATCTTGAATTCGTTGATAATCTTGGCAGAGCTGACAGAGATAATGCTATTGATGTATATATTGGTGATGAATATGAGGATGTTCTTCGTGAAGGCGAGTGGCAGAAACGTTTCAAGGTAAAGCCACCTGTATTTACAAGAGAAGAAAAAAGAGCATGGCTTGATAAAAATCAGGATGTTACTCTTGGTTCTGACGCATTCTTCCCATTTTCTGATAATATTGAGAGAGCATATAAAAGTGGTGTAAAATATATTGCACAACCAGGTGGTTCTGTAAGGGATGATCTCGTAATTGAATGCTGTGATAAATATAATATGGCAATGGTATTTACAGGTATAAGATTATTCCATCATTAAAAAGAAATATATATGGTAAGGTAAGATATGGCAAATAGAAGAAGGCATAGAAGATATAAAAGATATAAGCTTGATTATAGAAAGCTTATACTTTTTATCGTCTTCTGTGGAGCGGTATTGTTCGCTCTTATATATGGTGTTTCTGCACTGATTTCACATAAAACTGAATATTATGACGAGGGACTTAAACTATACGAGGAGTCTAACTACGATGAGGCACTTCAAAAATTCGAAGCGGCACTTAGTGAGTCCCAGCTTTTTTCTAAAGATACTGATAAGAATATCATGCTATATATTGCTGATACTTATATGAAGCAGGGAAATTATGAGTCAGCTTTATTGACATATAAGGATATTCTTGATAATTACAGGGTGAATAATAAGGAAGTTACATCAATGATGGAGCTTGCTGATGGTTTGTATTGTTTTGATCAGGGCAATTATACCAGTGCTGTTTCAATTCTTGAGAGTAAGGTTGACAGATGGCATGAATTATATATGTATATTGGAACCTGCTATGCAATGCTCAATAATTCCGATAAAATGTTTGAGAATTATGAAGCATATGTAAAGGAATTTGGTTTTAATTCATATATATATTCTCAGTATGCATCGTATTATATCAGTATTGATGATTATGAAACTGCTATTGGATACATTAATAATGGTTTAGATAGCGACAAGGAATATAATGCAAATTTGCGTCTTATGGAAGTGGCTTATTATGAGCATCAGCATGATTATAATAAAGCATACGAGCTCTCAAAGGAGCTTGTTGAATTATATCCTGATTATGAAGAAGCTCAAAGAGAGTACATATTCCTTAGCACAAGGCAGACATTAGAATAATTTTGGAGGGGTTACTATGGAGATACAATTATGGCGTGAGATTCTGTCTCCATATGAGCAAGCAGTAGATGAGCTTTTAATAAAGTTTAATCATATTATTGCTCAATATAGAAATTCAGGACAGTATTCACCTATTGAAGCTGTAAATGGCAGAGTAAAGAAAATATCAAGTATTCTCGATAAGATGCAGAAAAAGAATATTGCAATGGATCAGATTGTTGAGGAAATGGATGACATTGCCGGTATTAGAGTTATTTGTCAGTTCGTTGAGGATATTGATAAGGTGGTCGAGATAATTCGCGGAAGAAGCGATATGAGAATTCGTGAAGAGAAGGATTATATTACTAATGCAAAGCAAAGCGGATATCAGAGCTATCACATTATTCTAGATTATGATGTGTATACAATTAATGGACCAAAGACAATTCAGGCGGAGATTCAGATTAGGACGCTTGCTATGAATTTTTGGGCTACGATTGAGCATTCATTGCAATATAAGTATAAGCATAATATGCCACTTCACATTAAGGAAAAGCTTCATGCTGCTGCTGTTGCTACAGTTACACTTGATAAAGAGATGTCTCAGGTACGCGGAGAGATAATGGATGCACAGAATTCATTTAATATCAAAGCAATTATTGTATCTGAAATACTTACTAATATCCAGAATTTATATAGAGTTGGAAACCAGCGCGAAGTAATTAAAATACAGGATGAATTCTATAATATATATAAACAGGATGATTTAGAGCTTCTTACTTCATTTGCAAAGCAACTTGATATTATTGCAGAAGGATATAAGGCTCAGAGCCTAAATTAGGAGAATATATGAGATTACCGGAAGCATTTGACAGAAGAATTAAAGAACAATTATTGGATGAATATGATGCGTATATTGAATGCCTAAATAATAAAATGAATCATGGCATAAGAATAAATACATCTAAGATTAGTGTTGAGGAATTTATGCAGATTTCACCATTCGAGCTTACAAAGGTTGAATGGACAAATAATGGTTTCTACTATGATGCAGACAAATATACTCCTTCAAAGCATCCATATTATTATGCAGGTTTATATTATATACAAGAGCCTAGTGCTATGACTCCTGCAAGTGTTCTTGATATTGAAGAGGGTGATTTGGTTCTTGATATTTGTGCGGCACCAGGTGGAAAGTCAACAGAGCTTGCTGCTAAGCTTAATGGTACCGGTATACTTATTACTAATGATATTAGTAATTCAAGGGCAAAGGCCTTGCTTAAGAATATGGAGTTATTTGGTATTGCTAATATGTGCATTGTAAATGAACCTCCAAATAATATTGCCTCATCATTTCCTAGTATGTTTGATAAGATTTTAATAGATGCACCTTGCTCTGGTGAAGGCATGTTCAGAAAGTCTGCTTCTATGGTTACGGCTTGGGAGAATAATGGTACTGAATTATTTGCCGGTCTTCAAAAAGGAATACTGAATGAAATGGTAAAATGTCTTAAGCCTGGTGGAACAATGCTTTATTCTACGTGTACATTTTCACCTGAGGAGAACGAACAGTCTGTGGAGTATTTATTATCTCTTGATGATTCATTATATCTTAAAGAGGTACCAAAATATAAAGGATTTGATGATGGACACGTAGGCTGGGGTAATACTAATTGCAAAGAGCTGATAAAATGTGCAAGACTATGGCCTCACAGAATAAAGGGAGAGGGACATTTTATTGCATTAATTGGTAAAAAGAATGATGATGACAAATCATATTCTACTGAATATAGATTCAAGCCATATAAGCTTGATGAATATACATCAGAATTTTTGTCGCATATAAGCGACGAAGCCGGCATAGATTCTGATAGAATTGAGGAAAATAAAGGTAAGCTGTATTATATTCCTGAAGGAACCCCGGATGTTAGAGGTCTTAGACTATTAAGACAAGGATTATATCTTGGTGAGGTAAAGAAGAATCGTTTTGAACCCGGACAGTCACTTGCTATGTATTTAAGGATGAAGGATTATGATAATTGCATATCCTTATCTGCAGATGATAATCGAATAATTAAGTACCTAAAAGGTGAAACAATAGAGGTAGATGAAGATATTAGGAATGGATATACACTTATTTGTGTAGATGGGTATCCTCTTGGATGGGCCAAGAATAACAATGGTGTATTAAAGAATAAATATTTGTCAGGTTGGAGGATGATGTAATGAAGAAAATAGCAGTTATTACCGGAGCGTCTTCCGGTATTGGTAGGGAATTTGCATTACAAATTAGTAAAAAATATAGTTCAATAGAAGAAATATGGATTATTGCCAGAAGAACAGATAAGCTTAATGAGGTTAAGAAGGAAATACATGGTAAGCTTGTAAGAGTACTTAGTCTTGACTTATTAAAGGATTCAGATATTAATTTCTATAAATCACTTCTTGAAAGATTAAATCCTTCAATTCGTCTTTTAGTAAATGCTGCCGGATATGGTATATGTGGTCATTTTGAAGATACTTCTTATGAGGACAATATTGGAATGATTGATTTGAATTGTAAAGCACTTGTAGCTATTACTCATATTTCACTTCCTTATATGGCGTCACCTTCAAATATAATAAATGTTGCATCATCAGCCGGATTTCTTCCGCAACCGTCATTTTCGATTTATGCGGCAACAAAATCAATGGTTCTTAGCTTTTCAAGGGCATTAAACAGAGAATTGTTTGATAAGAATATTACAGTTACAGCAGTTTGTCCAGGTCCTGTTAATACAGAATTTTTTGATATTGCTGAGAAGAATACAAATAGCAAGGCATACAAATACATGTTAAGGGTCAGCCCTAAGAGGGTCGTTAATAAAGCACTATTAGATTCCTTCTATTTCAAGGAGGTTTCTGTATACAGCTTTCCAATAAAGGCATTTAGAATCCTAGCTAAATTTATGCCACATGGATTTATGCTTAATTTCTTAAAATAATCAATTATGGGTATAGACTTAGGAGAAAAACAAATTGGATAAAGGTAAATATGGTTATATAGAAAATCATAAGAAAAAGCTTTTGATTAGCATTATTGTTCTGGGCTTAGTTATAATAGTCGGAGTATTTTTTTCTGTAGCATTATTTGGTACAAGGAAGAATTTGTTTATTGTTCTTCCGATCCTTACATGTATACCATTTGCAAAGCAAATAGTACTATATATTATGTGTGCTAATTTTAAACCATTATCAAAAGAAGAATACAATATAATTAATAAAAAAATTGATTATGCCAATTCAAATGATTTAATATATGATCTATCATTTAGCAGATATGAGGGAATATTATATTTTCCTGTTGCAGTTATAAGAAACGGAAGAATTCTATTATTATATAATTCCGGCTTTAAAAAGAAGTATCCTGATAATGCAAGCCTAAAAAAGGAGATAGAAAATTCGCTTGTTAACAGGAAGGATTCTTATGTAGTTGTATTAACTACCAGCTTAAAGGAATTTATAAGTAAGGCTAATTCAATAAAAGCGCCGACTGAGGAATTCATATCAAGAGATAAAAAGGTTAGAAATAGCCTTTTTGAGCTGGGAGTTTAATATGCAGGAAATAATTGTTGACAAAAATGAAGCCGGACAAAAACTTACAAAGCTTCTTATGAAGTATCTTGATAAAGCACCATCAAGCTTTATATATAAGATGCTAAGAAAGAAGAATATAAAAATAAACGGAGTTCGAGCTAAAGGCGATGAGCTTCTAAATATTAATGATGTAATAAATATCTATTTATCTGATGATACTATTTATGAATTTCAAAGTAGTAAGGGCTATGAACCAAAAACGCCAAAGAACGATTTTACTTTAGATGTAGTATATGAAGATGATAATATACTAATTGCTAATAAGCCTATAGGGGTGTTGTCTCAAAAGGCTGAAGCAAATGACTATTCTATAAATGAAGCATTTATTGATTATTTGGTTGAAAAGGGAGAAATAAGTCTTAATCAGTTAAAGACATTTAAACCGTCAATATGCAACAGACTGGACAGAAATACTTCCGGTCTGATTATTTGTGGAAAAACACTTGTTGGAAGTCGTGAAATTAATAGAATAATTAAGAACAGACTTATCGATAAGTATTATTATACAATAGCAATTGGTGAAATTAGCAGTGTTATTGATAGTAGGTGTTATCATATCAAAGAAAATAATAAGGTGCAGATTTTTGATAATAAGCCTGCCGGAATTAATACCACGGAGATTCATACAATATTTGAACCTGTAAAAACAAATAAAGGCTATACACTAATGAAGGTTCAATTAATCACAGGAAAAACTCATCAGATCAGAGCCCAGGCAGCACACCTTGGAATACCGTTAATTGGTGATATGAAATATAAAAATAATAGCAAATCTGAAGTGACTGCAGGTATTAAGAGATTAAAGCACCAGCTTCTTCATTGTGAGAGTCTATATTTTCATGATATCGAAGGAGCTCTTAGTTATCTAAATGGTAAAAGAATTGTGTGTAAGAAACCAAAGTTATTTTGTGATATAGAAAAGGAAATATTCGGATAAATGGCAACCTGGAATTCAAGGGGTCTTAGAGGATCAACTTTAGAGGATATGATTAATTATACAAATGAATATTATAGGGATAAAAAACTTGCACTTGTGCAAAAAATTCCTACTCCAATAAAACCCTTAAAGATAGATAAGGATAGCAGCCAGATTACTCTTGCGTATTTTGAGAAGGATTCTACTGTTGACTATATTGGTACAGTACAAGGAATCCCTGTTTGCTTTGACGCAAAGGAGTGTGCAACGGATACATTTTCTATGCAGAATATTCATGAGCATCAATACAAATTTATGTCAGACTTTGAGGAACAAAATGGTATCAGTTTTTTGATAATATATTTTAAAGAAAGAAATTCTTTTTATTATATGCGATTTAAAGAACTTAAAGAATATGTTGACAGAATAAATGAAGGACATGCAAAGGTATTTAAATATAATGAACTTGAAACGAAATATTTCTTAAAGGGTAAAAATGGTGCACTTGTTCATTATTTGGAAGGGTTGCAGCTTGATTTATCAGAAAGAGACGAATAGAATAATTGTAATTATTTGTAAAATATATATTGACAAAAATAATATGCATTTATATAATTAGCACATTGTTTGATTATCGAATTACCAAATTAGCACTTTAGTGCGCTAAATTATAATTTATAAGGAGAATTATTATGCAGGACAAATTGTTGCAGACACCGGATGGAGTAAGAGATACTTATGACATTGAATGTAAGAAGAAAAGAAAGATTATTAATAAACTGCATCATGTACTTGAACTGTACAGCTATCATGATATAGAAACCCCTACCTTTGAGTTTTTTGATATATTTAACAGAGATAAGGGCTCAGCACCATCGAACGAGATGTATAAGTTTTTTGATAGAGATAATAATACACTTGTTTTAAGACCTGATATCACGCCTAGTATTGCAAGATGCGTTGCAAAGTATTATTCTGATGAAGAACTTCCTATAAGGCTATGCTATACAGGTAATACATATACAAATACGCTTAAGCTTCAGGGTAAGCTTAAAGAAATTACTCAGATTGGAGCAGAATTAATTAATGATGATTCTTCAGCTGCAGATGCTGAAATAATTGCTACTGTTGTAGATTGCTTTACTGAGCTTGGAATAAATGAATTTCAGATTGAAATTGGTCAGATTGACTATTTTAAGGGTATTGTTGCAGAATCAGGTATATCTGAAGAAGCGGAGCTTCAGATACGTGAGTATATAAATATCAAGAATTTCTTTGGACTTGAGGAATATCTTAATAAGCTTGATATTAGTAATGAGCATAAGAAAGCATTTATGGCCTTTGATAGTCTATTTGGCGGAGAAAGTATGCTAGATGAAGCAGAAAAGCTTGTTAATAATAAGGTTTCGTTAGATGCTGTAAACAGATTAAGAAGAGTATATAAAGCACTTAGCTATTACGGTTATGAGCAATATATTGGCTTTGACCTTAGTATGCTAAATGGCTATAACTATTATACAGGTATAATATTTAGAGGATATACCTATGGTACAGGTAATGCGGTGCTAACAGGTGGAAGATATAATAATCTTTTAAAGCAATTTGGTAAGGATGCCCCATCTATCGGATTTGCATTTTCTGTAGAAGAGCTAATAATGGCTATGAACAGACAGAATATTGAAATAGAGGTATCATATTCTAATACTATTATTCTTTATGATATAGAAAATCAGGAATATGCAATTGGACTTGGAAAGAATCTTAGATCAAAGGACCGCAAGATTGAGCTTATCAGAAAGTCTCAAAGGAGTTCAATTCCTGAGTATTTAGATTATGCAAAGAGAGAGCATTTCTCAGGCTTGCTTTATCTGAAGGATGGAAATACTATTGTAGCTTATGATTTGATAAACGGTGATGAATCTGAGCTTAATATTGCTGACATATAATTAATGCATATTGTTTATGATTTGTTATATAAGGAGATAGTTATGAGATATTTAACATTTGCCCTTGCAAAGGGACGACTTGCAAAGAAAACATTAGGACTTCTAGAACAAATTGGAATTACCTGTGAAGAAATGAAGGATCCTAATACCAGAAAACTTATATTTGTAAACGAAGAGCTTAAATTAAAATTTTTCCTTTCGAAAGCAACAGATGTTCCAACATATGTAGAATATGGCGCTGCTGATATAGGTGTTGTTGGTAAAGATACACTTCTTGAAGAAGGAAGAAATCTTTATGAGGTTATGGATCTTGGATTTGGTAAATGTAGAATGTGTGTTTGTGGACCTGCATCTGCCAAGGAGCTTCTCAAACATAATGAAATAATAAGAGTTGCCAGTAAATATCCTGTAATCGCTAAGGATTACTTTAATAACACAAAAAATCAGACAGTAGAAATAATTAAGCTTAATGGTTCTGTTGAGCTTGCTCCTATTGTTGGTTTGTCTGAGGTTATTGTTGATATTGTAGAAACCGGAAGCACTCTTAGAGAGAACGGACTTGAAGTATTAGAGGAGATTTGCCCTCTTTCTGCAAGAATGGTTGTAAATCAGGTAAGTCTTAAGATGGAGAATCAAAGAATAAGAAAGCTTTTAGCTGACCTAAATGAACTTATTAGTAAGGAGGCATAGTAATGAGAATAGTTGAATTAAATAACGAAACAAAAAAAGATATACTTAATAATCTGCTTAAGAGAAGTCCTTCAAGCTATGGCGACTATGCAGCTACTGTTGAAGAAATAGTAAATGATGTAAGGGATAATGGTGATAAAGCATTATTTTCATATACTAAGAAGTTTGATAAGGCTGACATTAGTGAATCCAATGTACTTGTTACAAAGGAAGAAATAGAATATGCTTATACTCAGGTAGATGAGGAGCTTCTTCGTGTTATTAGAAAAGCGAAGGAGAATATTAAAGAATATCATGAGAAGCAGAAGCAATATAGCTGGTTTGATTCAAAGCCTGATGGTACACTTCTTGGCCAGAAGGTATCAGCTCTTGCATCAGTAGGTGTATATGTTCCTGGAGGAAAGGCGGTTTATCCATCATCGGTGCTAATGAATGTAATACCTGCAAAGGTAGCCGGTGTCGAGAATATTATTATGACTACTCCATGTAATGCAAATGGAGAAGTATATCCAACAACACTTGTGGCAGCTAATGAGGCCGGTGTAACAGCTATCTATAAGGCTGGCGGTGCTCAGGCTATTGCAGCTCTTGCTTATGGTACAGAGAGCATTCCAAAGGTTGATAAGATTGTAGGTCCCGGTAATATATTTGTTGCACTTGCAAAACGTGCTGTATATGGACATGTTAGTATAGATTCTATAGCCGGTCCTTCTGAGGTCCTTGTCTTAGCTGATGAAACTGCTAATCCAAGATTTGTTGCTGCTGATTTATTATCACAGGCAGAACATGATGAGATGGCTTCTGCCATTCTTGTTACTACATCCAGAGAACTGGCTGAAAAAGTATCAGTTCAGGTTGATAAATTTATTGAGGAATTATCTAGAACTGAAATAATGCGAAAATCAATAGATAATTACGGGTACATACTTCTTGCTGAAAACTTAAGTGATGCAATTGATGCTGTAAATGATATTGCATCCGAGCATTTAGAGATTGTAACGGCTAATCCGTTTGAGGTTATGACAAGAATAAGGAATGCAGGAGCTATATTTATTGGTGAGTATTCATCAGAGCCATTAGGTGATTACTTTGCCGGTCCTAATCATGTTCTTCCTACAAATGGAACAGCTAAATTCTTTTCACCGTTATCTGTTGATGACTTTATTAAAAAGTCGAGTATTATTTATTATTCAAAGGAAGCGCTTTTAGCAGTACATAAGGATATCGAAAGCTTTGCTAAATCTGAGCAGCTTACAGCACATGCCAATTCTATCGCTGTACGATTTGAATAATATTATGTTTTAAAATATTTGAGTTTGATATATAATGGCTTAAGTGCTATAATGTACGCGAATATTTCATGGTAAAAAGGAGAGAAATATATGGCAGACAGAGCAGTAAAATGTTCAAGAAAAACAAGCGAAACTGAAATTACTCTTGAGCTAAATCTTGATGGAAAAGGTAATTCTAAAATTGATACCGGCATTGGTTTTTTTGACCATATGCTTACAAGCTTTGCAAAGCATGGCTTTTTTGACCTAAACCTTACTGTTAAGGGTGATTTATATGTTGATTCACATCATACAATCGAAGATACAGGAATTGTCCTTGGCAAGGCAATAAAAGGGGCTTTAGGTGATAAGAAGGCGATTAAACGCTTTGGTAATTTCTTCTTGCCTATGGATGAAACGCTTGTTATGTGTGCCATTGATTTATCCGGAAGACCTTATTTAGTATATGATTTGAATCTATCTACTGAGAAGGTAGGCTATTTTGATACTCAGATGGTTAAGGAATTCTTTTACGCAGTATCATATGGTGCTGAGATGAATTTAAACCTAAAACAATTCTCAGGTTCAAATGATCATCATATAATTGAAGCTGCATTTAAAGCATTTGCTAAGGCTCTTGATGAAGCTTCATCAATTGACGAAAGATTAAATGGTAAGGTGTTATCCACTAAGGGTTCACTTTAAGGAGGTTTATTATGTACAAAAAGATTATACCTTGTCTTGATCTTAATAACGCACTATCAATGGCTAAATATTATAATGATGCCGGAGCAGATGAGATTGCTTTTTTTGATAGTAAGGCAACTAAGGAAGGCAGAGAAGCAGATATTGCGACTATTAAGGAAATTTGTAAGAATGTTGATATTCCTCTAATTGCCTGTGGTGGAGTAAGAAGGCTTGAAGATATCAAGAAGATGCTTTATGCAGGTGCTTCAAAGGTATGTATGAAGTCTGCTGCTATCAATACACCGGAGCTCGTTACTGAGGCGGCTGACCGATTTGGATCTGAAAGAATAATAGTAACAATAGATTTTAATGAATGCGACAACCCGGTTGAATATGCGATTAAGCTAAAAGAGCTTGGCGCCGGTGAATTGCTATTACTTCATAATAATCAGTTTCCTGATTATATTGATATTGTTAAGCAGATCAGGCAAAAGGTTGCACTTCCAATAATTGTTTCATCATATGCAACAGAAGGTGATTTAGTAGCTGATATGCTTAAAGAGACAAATGCTGAATCTATATCATTATATAACCTTTCTCAGATGGATATAATGGAGATGAAACAGATTTGTAAAGCAAATAATCTTCCAATGAATACTTTTGAAAGCAGTGTCTCTTTCGATGAGTTTAAGCTTAATGATAATGGGCTTATTCCATGTATTGTTCAGCATTATAAGACAGGTGAGGTTCTTATGATGGCTTATATGAATAAGGAATCATTTGAGATGACAATAAAGACAGGGCGTATGACTTATTGGAGCAGAAGCAGACAGGAGCTGTGGATAAAAGGTGAGACATCCGGACATTTCCAGTTTGTTAAATCTCTTGATCTTGATTGTGATAAAGATACGCTGCTTGCAAAGGTTTCTCAGGTTGGTGTTGCATGTCATACCGGAAGCCCGTCCTGCTTCTTTACAAATCTTGTTAAGAAGGAATATGATGATACAAATCCTCTTAAAGTATTTGAAGAGGAATATGATATTATAGTTGATAGAAAAGCTAATCCTAAGGAAGGCTCATATACAAACTATTTATTTGATAAAGGAATTGATAAGATTCTAAAGAAGGTCGGTGAAGAGGCAACAGAGATTGTTATTGCAGCAAAGAATCCTGATTCCGACGAAATAAAATACGAGATTTCAGATTTCTTATATCATCTTATGGTTCTTATGGTTGAACGTGGCGTAAGCTGGACTGATATCACAAAAGAACTTGCTGATAGAAGATAGAGGGAGGACATAATAATGCAGAAATATGGTGTAAACGAATTAAGAAAAATGTTTTTGGAATTTATGGAGAGCAAGGGACATTTAAGATTAAACAGCTTTTCACTTGTTCCTCATAATGATAACAGTTTGCTTCTTATAAACTCAGGTATGGCACCACTTAAGCCATATTTTACAGGACAGGAGGTACCTCCAAGAAAGAGAGTAACTACCTGTCAGAAGTGTATTAGAACCGGTGATATAGAAAATGTTGGTAAAACAGCCAGACATGGTACATTCTTTGAAATGCTTGGTAATTTCTCTTTTGGTGATTATTTTAAGCATGAGGCAATTGCCTGGACATGGGAATTTCTTACAGAGGTTGTAGGTCTTGACCCTGACAGATTATATCCTTCAATATATGAGGATGATGATGAGGCATTTGATATCTGGAATAAAGAGATTGGAATAAAGCCGGAAAGAATATTCAGATTTGGCAAGGCTGATAATTTCTGGGAGCATGGAGCAGGTCCTTGCGGACCATGTTCAGAGGTTTATTATGACAGAGGAGAAAAGTATGGTTGTGGTAAGAGCGACTGTACTGTAGGCTGTGATTGTGACAGATACATGGAAGTATGGAATAACGTATTTACACAGTTTGATAATGACGGTCATAATAACTACACCGAGCTTGAGCAGAAGAATATTGATACAGGTATGGGTCTTGAAAGACTTGCAGTAGTTGTTCAGGATGTTGATTCAATCTTTGATGTTGATACAATAAAGGCGCTTAGAGATAAGGTATGTGAGCTTGCTAATGTAACTTACCTTACTGATCCTGTAAAGGATGTATCAATAAGACTAATTACAGATCATATCCGTTCAGTAACATTTATGACATCTGATGGTATTGTTCCATCAAATGAAGGAAGAGGTTATGTCTTAAGAAGACTTTTAAGACGTGCTGCAAGACATGGAAGATTACTTGGAATCAAAGGAAAGTTTCTTTCAGAGCTTGCTAATACAGTAATTGAAGTATCAAAGGATGCATATCCTGAGCTTGGCGAGAAGAAGGAATATATATTTAATAAGATAGATAAGGAAGAGGATAGCTTTAATAAGACAATTGATACAGGTCTTGCTATCTTAAAGGATTATATTGCTGAGTTAAAGGAAAAGGGTGAATCTGTACTTAGTGGAGATAATGCATTTAAGCTTTATGATACTTATGGATTCCCGCTTGATCTTACTAAGGAGATTTTAGAGGAAGAGGCTATTTCCGTTGACGAAGACAGATTTGCTGAGTGTATGAATATTCAGAGAGAAACTGCAAGAAAAGCACGTAAGGTTACAACATATATGGGTGCTGACGCAACTATATATGAGCAGCTTGATGTTGCACTTACTACTTTGTTTGTAGGTTATGATAATTTAACTTATGAATCAGAAATAAAGGCCATAACAACAGATAAAGAAATAGTTGATACTATTTCTGAAGGAACACAGGCATCTATTATTGTTGAAAAGACTCCATTTTATGCAACTATGGGTGGTCAGACAGGTGATGCAGGTATAATTAAGACATCAAATGGTACTTTTGTTGTTCAGGATACAATTAAGGTTGTTGGTGGTAAGGTTGCTCATGTAGGTTATGTTGAGTCAGGAGAATTAAATGTTGGAGATATGGCATCTCTGATTGTTGATTCTGACAGACGTGCTCTTATTTGTAAGAATCATTCAGCCACACACCTTCTTCAGAAAGCGTTAAAGCTTGTTCTTGGTGAGCATGTTGAACAGGCTGGTTCACTTGTTGAACCTGGTAGACTTCGTTTTGACTTTTCTCATGATCAGGCAATGACATCTGACGAGATTAGAAGAGTTGAAGAAATAGTAAATAAAGAAATTGAAGCTGACATTTCAGTAAATACTGATATTATGACATTAGAGGAAGCAAAGAAAACAGGTGCCATGGCTTTGTTTGGTGAAAAATATGGTGAATCAGTACGCGTTGTATCAATGGGTGACTTTTCTAAGGAGCTTTGTGGTGGTACACATGTAAAGCATACCGGTTTAATTAGCACATTTAAGATTGTATCAGAATCGGGTGTTGCAGCTGGTACCAGACGTATTGAAGCTCTTACAGGTGCAGGTGCATTTGAATACTATAGAAATATCGAACAGGAGCTTATAGCAGCAGCTAAGGCAGCTAAAACAGATATGTCATCTGTAGCAGGAAGAATCGAACAGCTTCTTGCTGAGATAAAATCACTTAATGCTGAGAATAAGAAGCTTAAGGACAAAATGGCAAAGGATTCTGTCGGTGATGTTATGTCTAATGTCACAACATGTGAAGGTATTAACATTCTTCCGGTAAATGTTCCTGATACGGATATGAATTCGCTTAGAACCCTTGGTGATGAGATGAAGAGCAAACTTGGTGATTCAGTAGTAATTCTTGCATCAGATTTCTCTGGTAAAGTAAATCTTATTGCTATGGCAACAGATGGAGCTATTGCTAAGGGAGTTCATGCAGGTAATATTATTAAGGCTGTAGCCGGATATGTAGGCGGCGGCGGTGGTGGTCGTCCGAATATGGCTCAGGCCGGCGGAAAGAATCCTGAAGGAATTGAGGAAGCACTTTCAAAGGCAGTTTCAGAAGCTGTTAATCAGATAAAATAATAAAAAATAAAGAAATATTGTATAATTAGTATTTTTTGGTTGACGATTTATTATTTTATGTTTATAATACAGTTTGTGCTTAAAAATACCCAAACAGTTGTTATTTGGTAGCATAGTTTACAACTGGAGGGAGGTCAGGTGAGAGAATGTCAAACGTAATAGTTAAAGAAAACGAAACATTAGATAGTGCTCTTCGCAGATTCAAGAGAAATTGTGCGAAGGCAGGCATCCAGCAGGAGATTCGTAAGAGAGAGCATTACGAGAAGCCTAGCGTAAAGCGTAAAAAGAAATCAGAGGCAGCTAGAAAGCGCAAATATAAATAGTTATATTAATATTATTATGATTTTTTTGAGTACCGATATTATCGGTACTCTTTTTTTATCAGTTTTCATATAATAGATAGAATAATATATGGTAGTAATTGATGAAAACACCTTTTAAAAGCTCATGCATCTACGATAATCCTCAAATATGTCCGGATATTCATAAGAATTCTTCAAAGGTTACAATCCATTCAAATAAATGTGTATTAATAGAGAATTTTAAATCTATACTATTTGTAAGTACAAATGAAATATCAATTAAGACGAAAATGTTCACAATTCATATACAAGGAAATAATTTGACAATAGATTACTATACTTCATATGAAATAAAGATTTCAGGAAATATTTGTAATATTAAATATGATTCAAATTAGTGTTAGTAGGTGAATAGTAATGATTGGTTATATATTAAAATATATATTGGGATTTGTACAAATTGAAACTGCTAATAAGGGAAATACAAGATTGTTAAATCTTATTAAGAATAAGAATATTTCTATGTGGGGGATTAGTGAAAACCCGGATGTTATATCTTTTTTTATATGCTATAGGGATAGAAATAAGCTTAGTGATATTGCAAAGAAAGCCGGTTGCGAATATAAAATTATCGGCTCATACGGACTACCCGTCAAAATAACTCAGAATAAAGGTCGTTATTCAGTAATTCTAGGAATAATAGTTTTTATTGTTTTGATTTATATTGAATCTTTGTTTATTTGGAACATCAGAATTGAAGGAGAAGAGGATTACACAAAGGATGAGATAATAGAAGCTCTTTCGAGTCTTGATATATCATATGGAAGCTATAAAAAGGATATTGATACAGTAAGCCTTGAAAGACAGCTTCGTCAAAAATTTGATGATATTGCATGGATATCCTGTAGTATTCGAGGTACATGTCTTTATATTGATATAAAAGAAACTCTGGATGTATTTACTGATACCAGCTTAGATGTGCCTTCAAATATTGTTTCAGTTCGTGATTGTACGATTTACTCAATTATTACAAGTGAGGGTACACCTGTTGTAAAAGTTGGTGATGAGGTAAAAAAAGGAGACATACTTGTATCCGGTACTGTAAATTTATATGATGACAATGCAGAAATTATGGATACACACTACATTCCTGCCAAAGCTGATGTAAAAGGTATTACCAGAATAAAGTATTATGACAGCATATCATTAGTCTATTATAAAAAGGAATATAGTAAAAACGATAAATCAGATTATACTTTTAGTATATTTGGATATAAAATAAGACCGTATAAGGCAAAGGTTAATTATAATGAATTTGATACAGTCAGTAAAGATAGTATATTGCATATAAAAAACTTATATTTTCCGTTTGGATATACAAAGAATACATACCGTGAGTATAGCCTTATTATGAAAGAATATAGTAATGAAGAAGTAACTTTATTAGCAAATACTAAGCTTAAGCAATATATTTGTGATTTACAGGAAAAAGGGGTGCAAATCCTTGAAAATAATGTTAAAATATCATTTGAAGATGGCAAATGTATTGCAGAGGGCGATTTAGTTGCTATTATGAACATTGGCATCGGTGAAGAATTCGATATAGGAAAAGAGGACTTATTAATTGAGTGATTATTCAAAATCCATGACTGTAACAACTGAATATGTGCAGAATGTTTTTGGTCAGTTTGATTCACATGCCAGAAAGATTGAGAAGGCTTTTGGAGTAACACTAATTTTAAGAGATGATAAGCTTAAGATAATTGGTGTACAAAAGAATGTCGATACAGCAGCTGATGTTTTGTTAGAGCTGTTTGATATTGCTGACAGAGGTACCATTATTGATGAACAGAAGGTTGATTATATTATTTCTGTAGCAATGAATAATCCAAAGGAACATAGCGAGAATGTTGCTGAGCTTGATAAGGATATAATATGTCATACAGTAAATGGCAAGCCGATTAAACCAAAGACAAGAGGTCAGAAGGCTTATGTAAATGCTATTGATAAATCAATGATTGTATTTGGTGTCGGACCTGCCGGTACAGGAAAGACATATCTTGCGATGGCAAAAGCAATTACAGCATTTAAGAATAATGAGGTTAACAGGATTATTCTTACAAGACCGGCAATTGAGGCTGGGGAAAAACTTGGTTTTTTGCCAGGTGATCTGCAAAGCAAGGTTGATCCGTATTTAAGACCATTATATGATGCACTCTATGAGATTATGGGTGGAGATTCCTTTGTAAAGAATATGGAGAAGGGATTGATAGAGGTAGCGCCTCTTGCATATATGAGAGGTAGAACCTTAGACAATGCATATATAGTTCTTGATGAGGCTCAAAATACTACGCCTGCTCAGATGAAGATGTTTCTAACACGTATAGGATTTGGTTCAAAGGCAATAATAACCGGAGATTTGTCTCAGAAGGATTTGCCGTTTGAGACTAAATCAGGACTTGAGGTAGCGCTTAATGTATTAAATAGTGTTGAAGAAATAAGTGTTTGCAAGCTTACAAGCCTTGATGTTGTAAGACATCCTCTTGTTCAAAAGATTGTAAATGCATATGAAGAATATGAGAGCCAAATAGCTTTGAATAAACAAAAGACTAATGCTAAGAGTCCTTCTTCTAAACAAAAACAACGTACAGACAGAAGCAGATATTGAGGAGTAATATGTCATACAATATAATAAATGAATATGGTGATATTGCCATAAGGGATTATGAAAAAGTTATTTGTTCAATTATTGAACAGGCTATACAATATGTAGATTGTCCATTTGAATGTGAGATTAATATTATTCTTACTAATAATGATACAATTAAAGACATTAATAATGAACAAAGGAATATTGACAATGCAACTGACGTATTATCATTCCCTTTGATTGATTATACATTTCCTGCAGATTTTCAAAATATTTGTGAGAATGATGCAGAATATTTTAATATCCAGACAGGTGAGCTGCTGCTCGGTGATATTGTTATATCTATTGATAAGGTATATGAACAGGCAATAGCATATAATCATAGTAATACAAGAGAGCTTGCTTTTCTTGTTGCACATAGTATGCTGCATTTGTTTGGTTTCGACCATATTGATGATAATGAAAGGATTGATATGGAGAAAAAGCAGGAAGAAATACTTACTATGAAAGGATACACAAGAGACTATGAAGAAATTTAAAACAATTATTATGCTTGCTGCTATAGCTGTACTTGGAGCATCAATTTGCGGCTGTGGTAAGAAGGAAGATAAGGGTGTTGATGAGATAACAACCTCTGATACGGCGTTTATGGAATCGACAAATGCTTTGCCGGAGATAGAGCATGATGGAATATATAACGATCTTACTGGTGAATGGAATACTGACAGAACTGAAGAATACGGAAGACCGCTTACTGTTATGATTAATAATATTGCAGATGCAATTCCACAGTCTGATATTACAAAAGCAGATATTATCTATGAATTTAAGGTTGAGGGTGGAATTACAAGATTACTTGCTGTATTTAGTGATTACACAAAGATTGAGAATCTGGGTTCTATAAGAAGCTGTAGACCTTATTATGTAACAGTTTCATGTGAGTTTGATGCTATTTATATGCATTATGGACAGTCACCACAGGGACAGCAGGAGCTTGACAAAACCGGAATTGATCATATTAGCGGACTAAGTGGTGAAGGTAATGTTGCATTCTATCGCTGGTCACAAAAAATCGCACCTCATAATGTATATACTAATGCAGAGATGATTCAGGCTGGTATTGATTATATTAAGTGCAGAACAAGTCATGAGGACGGATTTAAGAGTAAATTTAAATTTAATGATAGTGACAATACTCCTGAAGGCGGAAACAGTGCTAAAACAGTTAAGCTTGCTATTAGTAATTATACTTCTCCTTATTTTGAATATAATGAAGAGGAAGGTCTTTATTACAGATTCCAGTATGGAAAAGAGCATGTGGACGAGTTAAACGGTGAGCAGCTTGCCTTCAAGAATATTATTATTCAATTTGCTCATTATACAAGCATAGATGATCATGACAGACAGCTTATAGATCTTGTTGGCAGTGGAGACGGATATTACATTTCTGACGGCGTTGTTATTCCGATAAAGTGGGAGAAGAGCGATGATGATGCCCAGACAGTATATACTACTGAGGATGGCAAGACATTAAAGCTTAATCCCGGAAAGACATATGTTAATATCTTTGAGAAGGATAACAAGTCCGGCGTTGTATGTGAGTAATTATTTTCTTATATAATATTATTATTTAGTGAATTTAGAACTGGTAGACTATGTATCATATTTTACCAGTTCATTTTTTGTATATATATAATACTTGCGCAAATACTTCTAATAGACAATATTCTATTGGAGGTATAAGATGAACCGCGTAATTATGTCAATAATGATAATTGTGATATTAGTAGCATTATCATACTATGGAACTAATCTGGTATATAAACGCATGGGTGATAGCTCAGATGAAGTAGTAAATTATAAAGAATATAAAGATTATAGTAATCATGAAAGTGTTAAAACAGGTAATATGAAGCTAAGGAATGAAAACAATCGAATTAGTTATGTTATTGGAAAGCCTGATTATAATGATTATAAATATAATTATTATATTAAGGAATATGAGAGTCATGTTGCAATATTTAACAAATATGACAGTTTATATGAGTATACCGGAATAGTATTGAATAGCCTTGATGAAACAAACAGAAATAGTATTACTGAAGGTATATATTTTAAAGATATTGAAGATTTGTTTACATTTCTTGAATCATGTACAAGTTGATGATAAAATAAAAAGGCATGTATAAATATGGATTTGGATTGAGATTTTGGAGAATAGTATGACGTATGATGTAATTATTATTGGAGCAGGACCTGCAGGTATGACTGCTGCAATTTATTCTTATTACAAACTTAATAATGTTTCAGCTAAAATAATGATAATTGACAAGAATAAGAAGGTGGGCAGGAAGCTATACGCCACAGGTAATGGCAAATGTAATCTTGGTAATACCTTCTTAGATTTATCATGCTATGAATGCCATCAGGAATTCTTTCCGTATGAGATAATAGATATTCATAGCTATGAAAGAATCACAGAGTATATGAATTCACTAGGGGTTAGCATAACCAATATAAATGGATACCTTTATCCGTCATCAATGCAGGCATCATCAGTAGTCTGGGCTATGAGCGATAAACTAAAGGAGCTTGGTATTTATATACATTTAAAGGAAGAATGCATTGATATTTCGTACAGTAATAAAGAATATACCGTAACTACTGATATTGGTATATATAATGCACATAATGTTATTCTTGCACCCGGAGGATGTGCTTCCGGTAAGCTTGGTGGTTCTAGGTCTGTATATAATATTGTTAATAGACTTAATTTAAATATATATGAGCCTTATCCCGGACTATGTAAGCTTGTAACAGTTCAGGATATTAGTATGTTATCGGGTGTAAGAGTTAAGGCTAAGGCATCATTAGTTGTAAATGGTAATGAGTACATAAGCGAAACAGGTGAATTACAATTTACTGATAATGCACTATCAGGCATTCTTATATTTAACTTAAGTCTTTGCGTGAATGATATGCTTGTTAAGGGGAAACGTCTTTTAGTTAATGTTGAGCTTCTTCCTGATATTACACATGATGATATTATTGACTTTTTTACGAAAGCAAAAGCCGGATGTCCTAACAGAACACTACATGCCATATTAAATGGACTTATAAATGAGAAGCTTGCTAAATATATTATTCTTAAGCTTAATGATAATAATGACATTTGTGACATAGAGAAACAAATTGCAATAGGTAATAAATTCCTTTATGAGATTAGTGATGAAGAAATTATAACTATTGCTAATACAATGAAGAAGCTTAGCTTTGATATATGCTCATGTGGAAGCTTTGATGAAGCACAGGTTACTTCGGGTGGTATAGATACTTGTCTGATAAATCCGTCTACATGCGAGGTTTATGGATATAATGGTTTATTCATTGCCGGTGAGTATATGGATGTAGCAGGTAAATGTGGTGGTTATAATATTATGTGGGCTATTGCAACCGGAATGAAGGCTGGAGATAATATACGATGATTAGAATTAATAACATAAAAATGCCTGTTGATTATAAGCAAAGTGATCTGGATTTAGCAATAAGAAGAATGCTAAAGCTAAAGAAGACACCTAGCTATAAGCTGGCTAAGGTATCAATTGATGACAGGCGCAGAAATGAAGTAAAATATATAATATCAGTAGATATTGATATTCAAGATGATATTTCTATAGTAAAAAAGCTTAATAATAACAATGTTGTTCTTTTTAAAAAGAATACTTACAAGCTTCCTGAATACGGGACAAGAAAGCTGTTGCATAAGCCTGTAATTATTGGTTTGGGACCTGCCGGGTTATTTGCAGGTTTATTCCTGGCAAAAGCCGGATTTAAGCCTGTCATATTTGAACGGGGAATGGATATTGATTCTAGAACTAGACTTGTTGAAGATTTTTGGAATGGCAATAAAAAACTCAATCTTAATTGTAATGTTCAATTTGGTGAGGGTGGAGCCGGTACTTTTTCTGATGGTAAGCTTAATACGGTTATAAAGGATATTTCAGGCAGACGAACAGCGGTTCTTGAAACATTAGTCCAATATGGCGCTGATGAAAGCATTTTATATATAAACAAGCCTCATTTAGGTACTGATTGTTTATCAGATATTGTAAAGAATATTAGAAATGAAATAATATCTCTTGGCGGTAGTGTGTACTTTAATTCTACATTTAAAGATTTTGAGATTGTTGATAAAGATATAATAAGAGTCGTGATTGATAAAGCCGGAGATACAACGGATATTCTTACGAATGCTTTGGTGCTTGCAATAGGTCATAGTGCAAGAGATACATTTGAAATGTTATATGACAAAGGTCTTCAAATTGAACAAAAGCCATTTGCTATGGGTCTGCGCATAGAACATAAGCAAAAGGATATCAATAGAATGAAGTATGGTGATAAGGAGATATATGATAAATATCTTCCTCCTGCCGATTATAAGCTTACACATACATGTGATAACGGACGTGCTGTTTATTCATTTTGCATGTGCCCCGGTGGATATGTTGTAAATGCTTCATCAGAGAATAACAGACTATGTGTTAATGGAATGAGCTATAGTATGCGAGATGGTGAAAATGCAAACAGTGCTATTGTTGTAAATATTACACCGGATGATTTTGGCTCAAGCCATCCTCTTGCCGGAATGTATCTTCAACAACAACTTGAAGAAAATGCCTACAATGCAGGCTGCGGTAATGTACCAATTCAATTATTTGGTGATTACGTAAAGGGAATAAAGACTGAAGCAATTGGCAGAATTATTCCAAATATTAAGGGCAAATATACATTTGCAAACCTTAAAAGCTGTTTGCCAGAGTATATAAATAATGCTATAATAGAAGGAGTTTTGTCATTTGATAAAAGGCTAAATGGTTATGCAGATAACGATGCAATACTAAGCGGTATAGAAGCTAGAACATCATCGCCGGTAAGAATATTAAGAGATGATGATTTTACAAGCTCTGATACAGCAATTTACCCATGCGGTGAGGGTGCCGGATATGCCGGTGGAATTACATCTGCTGCAGTTGATGGTATTAAGGTAGCTGAAGCTATTATATCAAAATATTATACAGAGGATTAGTTGATGGATAACAGAGATTATTTAAAGGATAAGAAGAAAATTGTAATTAAAATTGGCTCTTCATCGCTCATTCACGAAGAAACCGGAGGGCTGGATTATACTAAGCTTGAAAAGCTAGTAAGAATTATTTGTGATCTTAAGAATCAGGATAAGGATGTTGTACTTGTATCATCAGGTGCAATAAGTGTTGGTGCTAAATCATTAGGATTAAGCAGACGACCTAAGACGACATCATTAAAGCAGGCATGCGCTGCTGTTGGCCAGGGCCAGCTTATGATGATTTATCAAAAACTATTCTATGAGTATCATACAACAGCTGCGCAGGTATTATTGACATTTGATGTTATATCTTCTGATGAAAGAAGGCATAATGCAATTAATACCTTCAGTGAACTTCTTCAGCTGGGTGTTGTCCCTATTGTAAATGAAAATGATACCGTAGCTATTGATGAGTTAGAGGCTTGGGTATCATTTGGTGATAATGATACATTATCAGCAATTGTTGCATCCATGATTGGTGCTGATTTGTTGATTCTACTTACTGATATAGACGGATTATATACTGATGATCCTAGGAATAACAGTGATGCTAAGCTTATTCATACTGTGTTAAAGATAGATGATGAAATTAAAAACATGGCTAAGGGCTCTGCATCCTTAGTAGGTACAGGCGGCATGTCTACGAAGATAGCTGCTGCCAAGATTGCTGCAAATTCCGGCTCTGATATGGTAATTGTATCAGGAAATGATGTACAAAATATCAACAGAGTTCTTATGGGCGAAGATATTGGAACGTTGTTTAAAGCTTATAAGTATACAGATTTTGATATAGTAAAGTTTATTCTTGAAAAAGAATATTTGGAATAATCGGAGGATGATATGAACGAAAAAAAGATACAAAGAATTAATGAATTGTATCATAAGTCTAAGAACGAAGGCTTGACACCGGAAGAAAAGGAAGAACAGAAGAAGCTTCGTGAAGAGTATGTATTTGCAGTTAGAAATAATCTTCGAAGCATGCTTAATAATATTGATATAAAAGAGGCAGATGGATCAATAACTAAGCTTGAGAATAAAGATAAAACACGAAAGGTATAATGTGAATACTTTTAATAATAAACATGATGATGCTATTAGGAAAAAAAGAGAAATAAGAAAGCAAATAAAAAAGCTTCGTTCCGAATTAACACCTAATGATATTATTCATAAGTCAGATATTATCACAAGAAGAATAATACATGAGGATATATATACAAAATGCAATAATATTCTGCTATATATGCCGATAAATAATGAGGTAGATACAACCATGCTGTTTTGCAAAGCCTTAGAAGATGGCAAGAATATATATTGTCCTAAGGTGTATGGTGAGAATATGGAGTTCATTCATGTTAAGTCATTTGATGAATTCATTGAAGGAAGCTATGGAATAAAAGAGCCGATATCAGATGAAGCTGCTAATATAGATGATGGTCTTATAATTATGCCGGGTGTTGCATTTGATAAGCATCGAAATAGAATTGGTTATGGCGGAGGATATTATGACAGATATATTAGTGCTCATAACAGATTAAGAAAACTGGCAATATGCTTTGAATGTCAGATAGTAAATGAGGTTCCTTCCGAAGCATTTGATATTAAGCCGGAGATGCTTGTTACAGAAGATAATATTTACAGATAATGATTTGATTATACAAGGAGATAGTATTATGTATTTAAAGGAAATTGGAGCAAAAGCAAAGCTTGCATCAAGATATATGGCAAAATGTAGTACAGAACTTAAGAATAAGGCGTTGCTTAAGGTCGCAGATGACCTGATTAAAAACCAGGATGAAATAATCAAAGCAAATAAGATTGATATTGATAATGCTGTTGCAGATGGTATGTCTGCAGCCCTATTAGACAGACTAACACTTACACCAGAGAGATTTGAATTAATGGCTGAGGGAATAAGACAGGTTGTATTGTTAGATGATCCAATAGGTGAAGTAACTGGAATGAAGAAAAGGCCTAATGGATTAGTTATTGGTCAGCAAAGAGTTCCAATGGGCGTAATTGGTATTATATATGAGTCACGTCCTAATGTTACAGTTGATGCATTTGCTCTAACCTTCAAGACAGGTAATGCAGTAATTCTAAGAGGTGGAAGTGATTGTATATATTCAAATATTGCATTGGTAAAATCAATTCGTGAATCATTAAAATCCTTATCAATTGATGAAAATGCTATTTCTCTTATTGAGAATACGGATAGAAAGCTTGCAATCGAGTTCATGAAGATGAATGAATATCTTGACCTTCTAATACCTAGAGGCGGTGCCGGTCTTATTAGAAACGTTGTATTAAATGCAACTGTTCCTGTAATTGAGACCGGAACAGGTAACTGTCATATTTATGTTGATAAGGATGCAGATTTAGATAAAGCAATTCCAATTATTAATAATGCTAAGCTTCAAAGGCTCGGTGTATGTAATGCATGCGAATCTCTTGTTATACATAAAGATATTGCAGAAAAAGCTATACCTCTTATTGCTGCAGATTTATCAAAGCATGAATGTGAAATCCGCGGTGATGAAGCATCAAAAATGTATAGTAATTGCATAAATGACTGTACTGAAGAGGATTTTGGTACAGAATATTTAGATAAGATTATTTCTGTTAAAACAGTTTCCTCACTTGATGAAGCAATTGAGCATATTAATAAATATAGCACAGGACATTCAGAGGCTATTATTACTGAGTCATATGAAGCTTCTCAGAGATTTTTGAATGAGGTTGATTCAGCATGTGTATATGTAAATGCATCAACACGATTTACTGATGGATTTATGTTCGGTTTTGGTGCTGAGATAGGAATAAGTACCCAGAAGCTGCATGCGAGAGGACCAATGGGACTTCTTGCACTTACTTCTACGAAATATATTATATATGGTAACGGACAAATAAGAGAATAGGAGAATACAAATGTCAGATAATATGAAATTTACAGGCTCAAATACTTATATTGCATCTAAGGAGCTTATGGCGGCTGTTGATGTAGCAAGAATTCTTGAAAAGCCACTTTTAATTAAAGGTGAACCGGGAACAGGAAAGACAATGCTTGCAGAGGCAATAAGCCAGTCGCTTAATATGCCTTTATATGTATGGAATATTAAATCAACAACTAAGGCACAGGACGGCTTATATGTATATGACACTGTGCAGCGTCTATATGACAGCCAGTTTGGCGGTAAGGATGTAGACAATATTGCCCGGTATATTAAACTTGGTAAGCTCGGTGAAGCCTTTAAGAATGATGAACAGGTTATTCTTCTGATTGATGAAATAGATAAGGCAGACTTAGAATTCCCTAACGATTTATTGTGGGAGCTTGACAAGATGGAGTTTTATATTCATGAAACAGGTGAGACTGTTAAGGCAAAAAAACGCCCTATTGTAATTATTACATCAAATGCAGAAAAAGAGCTTCCTGATGCCTTCCTTAGACGTTGCATTTTCCACTATATCAGTTTTCCGGACCCTGAACAGATGGATGAGATTGTAAGAGTACATTTTGATAGTATAGATGAGAATCTTCTTAAGCAGGCAATGGATACCTTCTATTGGATTAGAACACTTAAAGAGGTTAGAAAGAAACCTAGCACATCGGAACTAATTGATTGGCTCAGAGCACTTGTACACGGCGGTATAGAACCGGAAGTAATTAGGGATAAGATGCCATATCTTGGTGTACTTATAAAAAAGGATGAGGATTTACAGGTTATTAACAAGAGGAGATTTTAATGTTTACAGAATTCTTCTATACCCTTAAGAACAAGGGCTTAGATGTCTCTACAACTGAATGGCTTACATTACATGATGCACTCGATAAGGGCCTTGCTAATTCATCTTTGACAGATTTTTATTACCTGGGAAGAATGATCCTTGTAAAGAGAGAATCTGATTATGATAAATATGATTTAGCTTTCATGGAGTATTTCAAAGGCGTAATTAGTGATAATGAGGTTCCCCAGCATATTCTCGATTTTCTTGATAAAGAGGATATGGAATTT
Source organism: Coprococcus sp. (assembly GCA_016296785.1). Taxonomy (GTDB): domain Bacteria; phylum Bacillota; class Clostridia; order Lachnospirales; family Lachnospiraceae; genus Coprococcus. Next base: position 46,311 of record JAEDHX010000001.1, read on the forward strand.
GATGCTCAGAATAAGGAACTGTATAGCTATAATGTAAAGCGTGATTCAAATGAAGTAAAAAGACTATTTAGAGAGCGAATAGGAGAACAGCATACAGAGCATAATGGCGGTAATTACTGGATAGGCACAAGCGGAGGTTCGGCGTTTGGTCATCACGGAAGAAATCCCGGTGGAATTCGTGTTGGTGGTGAATCAGGAATGAGAACTGCCTTTCAGGTTATGGGTGAACGTAGATATGCAGATTTCAGGCATGATAAGACACTTGATATAAGACAGTTTCAAGTTGCATTTAGAAGGCTTAGACAGTATTCTTCTAAACTGGATGTACCTAGAACTGAGCTTGATATTAACAAAACTGTTGATTCAACCTGTGAAAATGGTGGTTTTCTACAATTGGAGTTTGATAAACCCAGAAAAAACACAGTAAAACTATTATTGCTTTTTGATAGTGGTGGGACAATGATGCCATTTGCTGAGCTTTCAAATAATTTATTTCAAGCCGTTCATAAAGCAAATCATTTCAAGGATGTAAAGACATATTATTTCCATAATTGCATATATGGTAAGGTTTACAAAACACCTGAATGTGCGATGGGAGACTGGTATGATCTTGATTATATTTTCAGACATACAGACAAGGATTATAAGGTTATTATTGTTGGTGATGCCCAAATGGCTCCTGAAGAATTGTTTGATTTGAATGGTAATTATAGTGGACCTAATGATGGCTATAGCGGATATGAATGGAATCAGCTTCTTAAATCAAAATATAAGAAGATTGTTTGGCTTAACCCAAGACGTCATGTAGGAATGTCTGACTCAGTTGGATGGATGGAGTCAGAAGAAGCACTTGCACAGCTTTATAATATGTATCCACTTACTGTTGATGGATTAAAAGAAGCTATTACAAAACTTATGGAAACAAAATGAGGTGTATATTTTGACTGATCATAATTTGGATATTACAAAAAATGAAAACTATAGCTTTGGCCTTTGCCTTGGAGGAGGCGGTGGAAAAGGCGCATATCATATTGGTGTATATAAAGCACTTGATGAATATGGGTATCTGGATAGGATTAATGCTATATCAGGTTCTTCTATTGGTGCATTAAATTTGCTTTTGTTTGCAATGAAGGATTATGAACTGGCAGAGAAATGCTGGGATGAGATTAACAGGAGTACGGTGTTTTCACCTGATATTGATCTTATTTTTAATGAAAAGTCCGGATTTATGTCAAGAAAAGAAATGCTTAATCTTATCGATAAGTATATTGATTTTAATAAACTGTATACCTCAGGAATTTCTTTATATGCAAATGTTACATATAAAGAAGGCGATATATATAAAGCTCGTTATATTCACTTAAATGAATATGAGAGAGAGCAGATAAAAACTATTGTAACGGCATCTTCAGCAATGCCTGTTTTATATGAAAGCGTTAGCTTTGAAGGAGCAGAGCTCATGGATGGCGGCTTATCAGATAATATACCCATTTATCCACTATATAATTATGAGAATAAAAGAAATATAATTATATGTGGACTTAATAAGGATAATAAAAAGGATTTGTCTAAGTATAATGATGCAGATTGTATGCTGATATATCCTAGTGTAAGTCTTGGAGATACCTTAGACGGAACATTGAATTTCTCTAAAGATGCTGTAAGATTTAGAAAGCTTCTTGGATACAAGGATACAATAAGAGCTATAAAGGTATACGAGAAGGACATGAATGTAATAAATAATCTAAACTTATACGAGCATAATGATTTAGCAGAAATAACTGCTACATTGAATTATGAAGATATTACTTCCAGAGTTAATGAAACTCGCTCAAAGCTTGATGATATTATTAACAGATATAGCTGATTAATTAGAAACGGAGAAATACTATGGAGATACTAAATCTAAAAGAACTTGATAAGGTAATGGACAGTATTGATATTAATAAGCCGGCGCCTGATACAGAGCCTTTTAGACAATATTATTTTATAAAGAAAAATAGAGAATATGTTAAGAAGAAATCAGAAGAATTAAACAGACCGCTTACCTGTTCAGTTAATACATTTGGATGCCAGATGAATGTCAGAGATTCTGAAAAGCTGCTTGGTATTCTTGAACAGATGGGATACGTAAAGTCTGAGTCTGAAAATGCTGATTTTGTAATATATAATACATGTACTGTAAGAGAAAATGCTAATAGAAAGGTATATGGTCATCTTGGTATATTAAAGCATACAAAGAAAAGCAATCCTGATATGATGATTGGTTTATGTGGTTGTATGATGCAAGAGCCTGATGAGATTGAGACTGTAAAAAACAAATATAAATTTGTTGATATAGTTTTTGGAACCCATAATGTCTATAAGCTTGCTGAAATCTATAACAACAGGATTATGGCAGATGGTCAGGTTATTGATATATGGGATGATACTGATTCAGTTGTAGAGGATTTACCGGCTACAAGAGAGTATCCATTTAAATCCGGAGTAAATATTATGTATGGATGTAATAATTTCTGTACATATTGTATTGTTCCTTATGTTAGAGGCCGTGAAAGAAGCAGAAAACCAGAGGATATAATTGATGAGATAAAAGCATTAGCTGATGACGGTGTTGTTGAGGTTATGCTTCTTGGACAAAATGTTAATTCTTATGGAAAGGATCTTCCGGAAAAGGTCACATTTGCAGAGCTTCTTGAAAGAATATGCCAAATAGAGAAAATTAAGCGCGTAAGGTTCATGACCCCTCATCCTAAGGATTTATCTGATGAACTTATTGATGTTATAGCAAGAAATCCAAAAGTGTGTCGTCATATTCATTTGCCATTGCAGTCTGGTTCGACAAGAATATTGAAGGCAATGAATCGTCATTATACTAAAGAGGAATACATTGCACTTGTAGAAAAAATAAGATCGCGTATTCCTGATGTATCTATTACTGCTGATATTATTGTTGGTTTTCCTGGTGAAACAGAAGAGGATTTTCTAGATACATTAGATGTTGTTGAAAAGGTTCGGTATGATACTGCATTTACATTTATTTATTCTAAGAGAACAGGAACACCTGCTGCCAAAATGGAGCAGCTAGCTACAAAGGAAGAATTAAATGACAGATATAACAGACTCTATAACAGAGTTCTTCAAATTAGCGGTGAGATTACAAATTCCTTCAAAGGAAGAATAATGCCGGTTCTTGTTGAAGGTATAAGTGAGCAAAATGATAAGCTTCTTACAGGAAGATTGTCAAATAATTTACTTGTACACTTTGAAGGCTGTAAACAGCTTATTGGTCAAATAGTTGATGTAGAACTAATTGATTGTAAGGGCTTTTATTTCATAGGAAGTCTAAAAGAATAAAAATATCGTAACTATTCAGAAACACATTTGCAGAAATGGTCAGCTTATTACAGATTTGCATGGCTCTGAATAGTTACAAATTATCAAATTTATAGAAATTGAGGTATAAAAATGGCAGCATTAACACCAATGATGCAACAGTATATGGATGTAAAAGAGCAATATAAGGATTGTATTTTATTCTATAGACTGGGCGATTTTTATGAAATGTTTTTTGATGATGCTCTTACGGCATCAAAGGTATTAGAGATTACACTTACAGGTAGAGACTGTGGTCAGGAAGAGAGAGCTCCAATGTGCGGCGTTCCTTATCATGCCTGTGATATTTATCTGAATAAGCTTATTGAAAATGGATACAAGGTTGCAATATGTGAGCAGGTTGAAGATCCAAAGCTTGCAAAGGGCATAGTTAAAAGAGAGGTTATTCGAGTAGTTACTCCGGGTACTAATATGTCTGATGCAATACTTGAAGATAGTAAGAATAATTATCTGATGTGTATTTATGGTCATAATGAAAATTATGGCCTTTCGGTCGTTGATATAACAACAGGTGAGTTCTTTGCAAGTCATGTATCATCATGCGAGAAGCTTTATGATGAGATTAATAAGTATTCTCCTTCTGAAATAGTTGGAAATGATGAATTTCTTTCATCCTCTCTTGATTTCAATTATATGACTGACAGACTAAAGATATCCATTTCTCCCATACCTGTTCATTATTTTGACAAGAAGCTATGTGAAGATGCAATTATGAGGCAGTTTCATGTTAGTAATATAGAAGGTCTTGGACTTAGTGATTTAGATGATGTAGCTATATCTATAGGTTCTTTAATTCAATATCTTCATAATACTCAGAAGAATGCGCTTTCTCATATAAATCATATTAATCTATACTCTGTTGAAGATTTTATGATACTTGATAGTTCAACAAGAAGAAATCTTGAGCTCACGGAGACTCTTCGCGATAAACAAAAGAAAGGTTCGTTATTGTGGGTTCTTGATAAAACTAAAACTGCAATGGGAGCTAGAAAGCTTAGAGCAATGATTGAACAGCCATTGATTTCAAAGGATGAAATCAATGAACGTCTTGATGCTATTGATGCACTTAATAATAATGTTATTGTAAGAGATGAGATTAGAGAATATTTGAATACAATATATGATCTTGAAAGACTGATGACAAGAATATCACTTCGTACGGCAAATCCAAGAGATATGATTGCATTTAAGACATCTATAAAGCTTTTGCCATACATAAAGCAGCTATTAATGGACTTTGATAATGGGCTGCTTACATTAATTTGCAATAACATTGATGAGCTTTCTGACATATATGATTTGCTTGAAAGATCTATTAATGATGATCCGCCTATTATGATACGTGAAGGTGGCATTTTTAAGGATGGTTTCCTAGAGGATATTGATATACTAAAAAATGCTCGAACAGACGGTAAAAGCTGGCTAATGGATTTAGAGGCAAAAGAGAGAGAATCAACAGGTATTAAGAATCTTAAAATAAAGTACAATAAAGTATTTGGGTATTATTTTGAGGTTACAAATTCATATAAGGATCTTGTTCCTGATTATTTTATTAGAAAACAAACACTTGCAAATGCAGAAAGATATACAACAAAGGAGCTTGATGATTTAGCAGGGGAAATATTAGGTTCTTCTGATAAATTAGTTGCTTTAGAATATGAAACATATGTTAGTTTGCGCGATAGTATTGCAAATGAGCTTCTCCGGGTGCAAACAACTGCAAAATATATATCATTATTAGATGTCCTAGCTAGTTTGTCATATGTTTCAATGTCAAATGGCTATGTTAGACCAATGATTAATAATGATGGAATTATTGATATTAAGGATGGACGTCATCCTGTTGTTGAGAAAATGATAAGCAATGATAGCTTTATTGTTAATGATACCTTTCTTAATAATTATGAAAGCAGAATATCAATAATTACAGGACCAAATATGGCCGGTAAATCAACATATATGAGACAGACTGCTCTTATTGTACTTATGGCGCAGATAGGAAGCTTTGTTCCGGCAAAATATGCTGATATAGGTATATGCGACAGAATATTTACAAGAGTCGGTGCTTCAGATGATCTTGCTTCAGGGCAATCAACTTTTATGGTTGAGATGAGTGAGGTTGCTAATATACTCCGAAATGCAACAAATAATAGCCTTCTTATTCTTGATGAGATTGGCCGTGGAACGAGTACTTATGATGGACTTTCAATAGCCTGGGCAGTAGTTGAATACATAAGCAATCAAAAGCTTTTAGGCGCTAAGACATTATTTGCAACTCATTATCATGAGCTTACTGAACTCGAAGGAAAACTATCTTCAGTAAATAACTATTGTATTGCTGTAAAAGAAGATGGTGATAATATTGTATTTCTACGTAAAATTATTAAGGGTGGAGCTGATAGAAGCTATGGAATACAGGTTGCAAAGCTTGCCGGTGTGCCTGATATTGTTATTAATAGGGCAAATGAGATATGTAATCAGTTAGTTGATGAGGATATTACCGATAAGCTAAAGAATATTAAAATTTCTAATGAACCAAAACCAAATAAGAAGAAAAATGACACTCAGATGTCTATGTTTGGTTCGCTTGAAGAAAGTCAGATAATTGATGAAATTAAGAATATTGATTTATCTAATATGACTCCTATGAAGGCACTTATATATATTAATGAGTTACAGGAGAGACTTAAATGATTAGAGTCCTAGATGCTAATACAATTGATAAAATTGCAGCCGGTGAGGTTATTGAAAGGCCAAGCTCTGTTGTAAAAGAGCTTGTTGAGAATTCGATTGATTCAGGTGCTACTGCAATTACTGTTGAGATAAAGGAAGGCGGTATTTCATTTATTAGAATTACTGATAATGGCATTGGTATTCCAAAGGATGAGGTTCCTACTGCCTTTCTTCGTCATGCAACAAGCAAGCTAATTACAGCTGAAGATTTACTTAGTATATCATCATTAGGCTTTAGGGGAGAGGCATTATCAAGCATTTCAGCTGTATCTCAGGTTGAGATGATTACAAAGACTCCTGATAGCATTACCGGTACTCATTATCAGATACATGGTGGTAAGGAGATAGAGAATTCGCAAATAGGTTGCCCAACCGGAACGACTATAATTGTACGTAATTTATTCTATAATACTCCGGCCAGAAAGAAATATATGAAGTCAGCAAGCACTGAGACATCATATATATATGATTTAGTTTGTAAGTTAAGTATGTCTCATACGAATATATCATTTAAGCTAATAATTAATGCCACAGAAAAGATATTTACATCAGGCAATGGTAAGCTAAAGGATATAATATATCATATATATGGTAAAGATATTACAAATAATCTGATTGAGCTTAATATAAAGAATGATTATCTTAATATTCACGGATTTATTGCGAAGCCATGTATATCAAGAGGAAACAGAACTTTTGAGGACTATTTTGTTAATAGCAGATATATTAAGAGTAAGATTGTTACAAAAGCAATTGAAGATGCATACAGAACCTTTGTTATGGTTCATAAGTTTCCATTTACAGTTCTGAATTTTGATATCAAACCTGAGCTTATTGATGTTAATATTCATCCATCTAAGATGGAATTAAAATTTGTAAATGAACAGGAAATATATGATTTTACATATAATTCCGTCAGAGAAGCCTTATTATTCAAGGAGTTAATACCATGTGTATCACCTCAAAAGAGTAAGGCCGCAGCTAATCCAATAAAAAGAGATATCGGAAAGAATCCCGAGCCTTTTGAAACAAATAGAAGAAATAATCAGATTGTAAGGGAAGAAAGTAATTATAATATAAAGAATGATGAAGCTATTAAGCCAACAATAAATAATACAATAGCTTCAGAAACAAAGCCTGATATACAAAACAAGCCTGATATACAAATCAAGCCTGATATACAAAACAAGCCTGATATACAAAATAAGCCTGATATACATAATAGTGTTATCACTGAGAAATATATTCAGGAATCCTTGTTTTCTGATCAATTCTTATCAGAGAAAGCGCGCATTAAGCATAAGCTTATTGGACAGCTGTTTGATACTTATTGGCTTATTGAATATGAAGATAAACTATTTATTATGGACCAGCATGCGGCACATGAAAAGGTAAAGTTTGAAGAGCTTATGACCAATTACAAAACCAAGAAACCGGTTTCTCAATATCTGATGCCTCCTGCAGTTATTACATTATCTGCAGCTGAAGCAGATTATTTGAAATACAATATTGATATGTTTTTGGACATCGGCTATGAGGTTGAAGCATTTGGAGATAATGAATATAAGTTAAATGCTGTACCTGCTAATCTGTTTGGAATTGATGGCAGAGATTTATTTCTTGACTTTATTGGTGAGCTTGCAGGTATCAGTCAAAAGACAGCAATTGATGTTTTCATCAGTAAGCTTTCTACAATGGCTTGTAAGGCTGCAATTAAAGGAAATACATCAATTAGCTATGAAGAGGCAGATGCCTTATTAGATTCTCTTATGAGTCTTGAGAATCCATATACATGCCCACATGGAAGACCTACAATTATTTCTATGACAAAGGCAGAAATTGAAAAGAAATTTAAACGAATTGTATAGAATAGAGGATTTTATTATGAGTAATAAACCGCTTATAATTCTTACAGGACCTACAGCTGTTGGTAAAACAGATTTATCAATAGCCCTGGCAAAGTCAATTAGTGGAGAGATAATATCTGCTGATTCGATGCAGGTTTATAAAAAAATGAATATTGGAACAGCAAAGATTAAACCTGAAGAGATGTGTGGAATAAATCATTATTTGATTGATGTTCTTGAACCAAATGAAGATTTTAACGTTTGTATATTTCAACAAATGGCTCTTGATGCAATGAATCAAATCTATAATAATGGTCATATTCCTATTATTGTAGGTGGTACAGGCTTTTATATTCAGGCATTATTATATAATATAGATTTCAAAGACAATGATGATGATATGGAATATCGTGAGTACTTATATTCACTTGCAAAGGAAAAAGGAAGTGAGTATATTCATGGTATGCTTGCTAAGGTTGATATAGCCTCAGCTGAAAAGATTCATCATAATAATATTAAGCGTGTTGTAAGAGCACTTGAGTTTTATAAAAAAACAGGAATGCCAATATCTATCCATAATGAAGCTGAAAGAAATAAAAAGTCACCATATAATTATGAATATTTTGTGTTAAATGATTATCGTGACAAAATATATGATAGAATTGATAAACGCGTTGATATGATGATAAAAGAAGGTCTTATAGATGAAGTCAGCTCTCTATATAAAGAGGGATATAACAGAAATCTTGTTTCAATGCAGGGCTTAGGCTATAAAGAAATTATTAGCTATTTAGAAGGTGAAATATCTTTAGATGAAGCGGTATATATACTAAAACGTGACACCAGACATTTTGCCAAAAGGCAGCTTACCTGGTTTAGGCGTGAAGAATCTACAACAATGGTTAATAAATATGAATTTGATGATAATAATCAAATTATAGAATATATGATTAATAGATTAAAAGAGAAGGAAATAATATGAGCGACATATTAAAGGAATACTATAAAACATTAGGAATAGATGAAAAGGTCTTTGATTATTGTAACAGCATTGAAAGAAGCCTTAGTGAGCGATTTGCCAAGGTTGATAAGATTTGCGAGATTAATCAAATGAAGGTGCTCCATGCAATGCAAAAGAACAGGCTGGCAGAAGCGCATTTTGCCGGTTCATCAGGTTATGGATATACAGATGAAGGAAGAGATACACTAGAGAGGATATATGCTGATGTATTTCATACAGAGGATGCTCTTGTAAGATCCCAGATTACATGTGGAACACATGCATTATGTGTTGCGATGTTTGGTAATTTAAAGCCTGGTGACGAGATTCTTGCAATTGCCGGCAAACCATATGATACTCTTGATGAAATAATTGGAATAAGACAATCAAGAGGTTCACTCGCTGATTATGGTATAACTTATGCACAGGTAGATTTGCTTCCTGATGGAAGCTTTGATTTCGAAGGCATAAAAAATGCAATAAATGACAGAACAAAACTAATAGAAATACAGCGTTCGAAGGGATATGCAGTAAGACCTACACTTTCTGTAGAACAAATAGGTGAAGCGATAAGCTTTGTCAAATCTATTCGTGAAGATATTATTTGTATGGTAGATAATTGCTACGGCGAATTTGTACAGGATAAAGAGCCTTCTGATTATGGTGCAGATCTTGTTGTCGGTTCACTTATCAAAAATCCGGGTGGAGGTTTAGCTCCAATAGGTGGATATATATGTGGTAAGAAGGAATATGTTGAAAATGCATCTTTTAGGCTTACTACACCGGGACTTGGCAAGGAGGTAGGTGCATCTTTAAATAATACAAAAGCATTTGCCCAGGGCTTATTTATGGCGCCGGTTGTAACGGCCTGCGCACTTAAGGGTGCAATATTTGCAGCAAATGTATATGAGCGTCTTGGATTCAAAGCTGTCCCAAATATGACTGAAGACAGATATGATATTATTCAGGCAGTAGAGCTTAACAGTCCTGAACGTGTTATTGCATTCTGTGAGGGAATACAGGCTGCAGCTCCTGTTGACAGCTATGTGAAGCCGATACCTTGGGATATGCCCGGTTATGATTCACCGGTTATTATGGCAGCCGGTGCATTTGTTTCAGGTTCATCAATTGAGTTATCTGCTGATGCACCTATGAGAGAGCCATATGCTGTATACTTCCAGGGTGGACTAACATATCAGCATGCAAAATACGGAATAATTATGTCACTTCAAAAAATGGTGGAAAAGAATCTTATTGTATGGTAGATTAGTTTACTGAATTAAGCAGTTTCTATAATTAGTGCTTGGAGAGGCCTAAAGGAGGAATTGCAATGAATAATATGACAATGAAGGAATTGTCTGAAACAGAAAGACCATATGAAAAGGGCATAAAGCTAGGTGTAAGTGCATTATCAGACGCAGAATTATTAGCTGTGATAATCAGATCAGGAAGCAAGAATAACAATGCACTTGATGTTGCATACAAAATACTTGATGCACACAAGGTGCATAAGGGCATTGTAGGGCTCAATTTTTTGCAGGAGAGTGCACTTACTGATATTGATGGAGTAGGTAAGGTTAAAGCAATGCAGCTATTATGCCTTGCAGAATTTTCCAGAAGAATGAGTAAGGCCTTATACAAGCCATTTGTTACTTTTTCATCTCCATCTAGTGTTGCTGATTATTTTATGGAAAGTACAAGATATCTTGAAAAGGAATGTGTTTATTTACTCTTATTTGATACTAAACATCATTTACTAAAAGAGATTAAGATGTCTGAGGGAACAGTAAACAGAGCACTGATATCTCCTAGAGAAGTATTTGTGGAGGCTTTAAAATATGAAGCAGTCTACATTATACTAATACATAATCATCCTTCCGGGGACCCTACACCTAGTAGAGATGATATTATATTTACTGAACGTGTATATGAGGCAGGACAATTAATAGGAATTGAATTATCTGACCATATTATACTTGGGAACTGTTGTTATATTAGTATGGCAGAACGGGGATTATTATATGAAACGAAGCAGAAATAGAAATCATAAAAAAATCGAAATAACTCCAAAGTACTTTTTGCTTGCACTTACAATATTATGTGTACTGTTAATGGTTTTATCTCTATTTTTTGACGGTTTATTTAAGCCATTAAGAAATTTTGCAAACTCATTTATACAGCCGATGCAAAAGGGCGTTAATACTGTAGGAGAATGGGCAGAAAGCAAGGTTGATGCTTTAAAAAATTATGATAAGCTAATTAAAGAAAATGATGAATTAAGAGATGAGCTTTCAAAATGTCAGACAGAGCTTGCTAAATATCAGCTTGATTCCTATGAATTAGAAAGATTACAGAAGCTATATAAGCTTGATGAACAGTATTTTGATTATTCGAAAACAGCAGCTCGTGTCATTTCAAAGGATACAAATAACTGGTTTGATGTTTTCTATATAGATAAGGGTAGTGAAGATGGAATAAGTACCGGATGTAATGTTCTGTATGGTAATGGTTTATGCGGGATAGTTATTGAAACAGGCAAGGATTATTCTAAAGTACGTGCTATTATTGATGATACCTCTAACGTAAATGCTATGATACTTCCTTCGGAAGCTATTTGTAATGTATCTGGTAGTATTTCAAATTATAACAAGGGGTATTTAATTGTTGAAAATATTGATAAGGATGCAAGTGTTTCAAAAGGAGATCAGATTGTAACATCATATGTTTCAAACAAGTATCTTCCCGGAATTACCATAGGATACGTAACAGAGGTTAAATATGATTCAAACAATCTGACTAAAACAGCATATATCACACCTGCTGCCGATTTTTCCGGCATACAGGAGGTATTAGTTATATTAGATACAAAGAAGACTGTCATTGAATAGTAGAAGGTAAGTAAATTGATACGTATTATTACTTTAGGATTATTGATTATTATATGCTTTATATTACAATCAGCGTTGTTCCCTTTTATTGAGGTATCAGGTGTTGTGCCAAATCTTATGCTGATACTTACAGTATCCTTTGGATTAATGCGAGGACGTAAGGAAGGAATGCTGGTAGGTTTTTTCTGTGGATTATTATATGATCTGTTTTTTGGTTTTGCTATTGGGCCATATATGCTTATTTTTATGATTATTGGATACTGTAATGGATTCTTTCACAGATTATATCTTGTGGAGGATGTATTATTTCCAATATTCATAATTCTCGCAGATGATTTTATATTTAATTTTATAACATTTATTATATTCTTTGTTATGAGAAACAGGCTAAGCTTTGGCGAGTATTTAAAGGAAATAATTATTCCTGATATGATTTATACGTCATTACTTACATTAATTGTATTTAAGTTTTTTGTATTTGTTAACAAGAAGCTTAAAAAGATTGAAAAAGGAAATGAAAGCTGATGTTTAAAGAATTTTTTTCAATGCTAAAAGAGACAATAATTGAACAGTTTAAGAACAGATTATTTTATGTTACTCTGTTCTTTATTGTTTTGTTTGGAATTCTTATATACAGACTATTTGATTTGCAGATTGTAAATGGTGCAAAGTACCAGAGTAATTTCACTTATAAATCGCAAAAGACTGTTTCTGTAGAGGCAACCAGAGGCAATATATATGATTGTAACGGAAATCTGATTGCTTATAATGAAACCTCATATAATGTTAACTATGAAAGTGATGCTGACTTAACTGAAGCTGCAGATAAAATGGGAATAACAACTAATGAGCTTCGAAATGATATTGTATATAAAACAATATTGATTCTTGAACAAAATGGAGATAAGCTGTCGGTTGATTTTCCAATTAGAATAAATAAGAACAAAGAAATGGAATTTACTGCAAGCGGAGCTGCATTAAAGACATTTCTTATAAATGCATATGGTGTAAGCTCATATGATATGCTTGATGAGAAACAGGCAAAATCAAGTGCTAAGGATGTATTTGATTATATGAGAAGTGATGAGCTTTTTAATATTTCAACAGATTATTCTGATGAATATGCACTTAAAATTATGTCGGTCAGGTATAAAATATGGTTAAACAGATTCCAGCAATATATGAATGTAGTTGTTGCTGCAGATGTAAGTAAGGAATCATATGCTGCGATTATGGAGAATTCAAGCGAGCTTATTGGGATGACTGTAGAGGTAAATTCTCTGCGAGTATACAATAATGCAAAGTATTATTCTCATATTATTGGCTATATAGGTAATATTTCTAATGAAGAGCTTGAAAAATATAATTCAAATTTAAAAGAGAATGAAAAATATACAGCTAATGATAAAGTTGGTAAGCTTGGGTTAGAGATGGAATATGAGTCATATCTTCGTGGAACTGACGGTTCATCAAAGATGTACGTAGATAATATGGGAAAGGTTATCGAGGTAATTGACTCTACAGAATCTAAGGCTGGTAATGATATATATCTTACTATTGATACGGAACTTCAAAAGTTCTGTTATGATGCACTTGAAAGAGAATTGTCAAATATAATTCTATCTCACATGGTAAATATGAATTCCTCAAATGATTATGAGGATATTACTATTGTCGAAATCTACAATGCACTGTTTGATAATAATATTATTAGTATTTCCGAAATGAATGATGAAAGTGCAACTGATAATGAAAAAAATGTTTATAGTACTTTTATTAATTCAAAGAAGGCTACATTAACACAGCTGGATAGTATTCTTAATGAATCGCATACACCATTATACCAATTATCTAAAGAATATCAGGATTATATGGAATTCATATGTGAGCAGTTAAGCAGCAGAGGCGTGTATGATTCAAGTATGCTGGATAAAGAAAACGATAGCGTATATAAATCATATATTGCAAATGAAATATCCCTTTATGAATTCTTAAAGCATTCAATTAGTAAGGGTGCGATAAATATAGAGAGTATTTCAACAAAAAGTGATTACTACGATACCGACGAAATATATGAAGTTGTTACAGCATATATTCTAGAAGAATTTGAAAAAGATACAAGCTTCGACAAACATATATTTAAATATATGTTATTATCAGGTGAAATTACAGGAGAACAGGTAATAAATCTATTATTCGACCAAGGAGTTCTTAATGTTGCAACTGACGAGGATTATGATGCTTTTAAAACAGGCGTAATCAGTAACTATGAATTCATATATAGGAAGATTAAAAATCTTGAAATTACTCCTGCCATGCTTGCTCTTGATCCGTGCTCCGGCTCAGTAGTTGTAACTGATCCGGCAACAGGTGATGTTAAGGCACTGGTTGTATATCCTGGTTATGATAATAACAGATTAACAAACGAAATAGATGAAGAATACTATAAGAAGGTTACTGAGGATTTGACTACACCTATGTATAACCGTGCAACTATGCAACGTACGGCACCGGGTTCTACATTTAAACCTCTTTCAACAATTGCAGGACTAAGTGAAAATGTAATATCGTTAGATACTGTAATTAAGACTACCGGTGTCTTTGATAAGGTAAATCCTTCTCCTCATTGTTGGATATATCCTGGAGCACATGGTACAATAGGTATTGCTTCAGCAATAGAAAATTCATGTAACTATTTCTATTTTGAAGTAGGCTATAGACTTGCAACAGATGAAAATGGGGCATATAACGATAAGCTTGGTACAGATAAGCTTGCAAAATATGCAGCATTATTTGGCTTAGATAGTACTTCCGGTATTGAGCTTCCAGAGCTTGAACCACGAATCTCTGATAATGATGCTGTTCGTTCGGCTATTGGACAGGCTAAGAACAGCTATACACCTGTACAATTATCTAAGTATGTCACAACAATTGCAAATGAAGGAACATGTTATGATTTAAGCATTATCGATAATATCAAAGATGTTGATGGAAAGATAATAAAAAGTGGTGATAACAAGATTCATAGTAAAGTAGAACTATCAGATAGTGAATGGAAGGTTGTTAAGCAAGGTATGAGACAGGTTGTATCAAACCATACAGCGTCTACTGCGCTTATTAATCAGATAAATGTAAATGTTGCCGGAAAAACCGGTACTGCTCAGGAGGATGAGACAAGACCTGACCATGGTTTGTTTATTTCATTTGCACCATATGAATCTCCTGAAGTAAGTGTTACATGTGTTATACCATATGGATATTCCTCAGGTAATGCGGAAGAATTAGCTGGCATGGTTTATGCATATATGTATGATCCGGAAGCACTAAGTACAATTGAGATAACAGGAAACAATGAAGTATCAGATTAATTATTCCTTAAATAAGCAAAAGATATAGAATATTAATGCTTGGAGAAGGGAGTATTTGACATGGGAGCTGATATTACTATCAAGGCTAACAGCCAGGGAATTGTTGTTGTAGCAAATAAATCATTATCCTATGACAATTTAGTTTCTGCTGTTATTGGTAAATTTGTTCAATGCAAAAATATCTTTTGTGATAATTGCGTTATGCCTGTCACAATAAAAGGTTCAGCTCTTACAAATGAAGAATATGACAATTTACTTAATAAACTAAATAATATTGATTGCATAAAGACAACATTTATGATAAATGGCACAAGCAATCGAAATGATACTAAAGACAAAACTACTTTGCATGATTTATATGCAGATAATAAAAATGACTATTTAATTGATAATGATAGAAATATTTGTTTAGCTGAAGATATGCATACAAATGATGTATCTGCCGGCAGGCTGGCAACAAATTCAAATTATGTTTTTAAAGGCACTTTAAGGACCGGTGAAGAATTATCAATAAAAAATAGTGTTATTATTGCAGGCGATGTAGAAAAAGGCGCTTTAGTTATGTCTGGTGGTAATATTATTATACTTGGCAATTTATATGGCAAAGCAATAGCAGGCAAAATTAGCAGTACAAACAGGTTCATTCTGGCACTTAATATGAGGCCTGAATATATACAGATTGGTAATATCAATCACATATTCTCAAAAAAATCAAATAATAAGGTTACATATGATAAAGCAGTGATTGCATATAAAAGAGAATCTTCAATAGTTCTTGAAAATGTATCACATAATACTTCAATAATATAAATTGTTAATATACAGAAGATAACAAATTATTTTCTGGAGGTAGATATTATGAGTGAGGTAATCGTTGTAACATCAGGAAAAGGCGGTGTAGGCAAGACAACTACATCAGCAAATATTGGTACAGGTCTTGCAGCATTAAAGAAGAGAGTAGTATTAATTGATACTGATATTGGACTTCGTAATCTTGATGTTGTTATGGGGCTTGAAAATCGTATTGTGTATAATCTTGTTGATGTTATTGAGGGTAATTGTCGTTATAAGCAGGCATTAATTAGAGATAGAAATAATAGTGAATTGTATTTGATGCCATGCGCACAGACTCGTGATAAAACAAGCGTAAGTCCCGAACAGATAATAAAGCTTGTCGATGAGCTTAAGCAGGAATTTGATTATATAGTAATCGATTGTCCTGCAGGTATAGAGCAAGGCTTCAAAAATGCAATTGCATCTGCTGATAGAGCTATTATTGTAACCACGCCCGAGGTATCGGCTATAAGAGATGCTGACAGGGTAATTGGCTTATTAGAAGCAAATGGAATCAAAAAGATTGACATGATTGTGAATAAGGTCAGATTTGATATGGTTAAGCGAGGAGATATGATGTCGGTAGATGATGTTGTAGATATTCTTGCAATTAATTTACTTGGCGTTATTCCTGATGATGAACAGATAGTAATTTCAAGCAATAAAGGAGAACCTCTTGCTGGAAATTCTTCCTCTTCCGGTATTTCATATATGAATATATGTAAGCGAATACTTGGAGAAGAACTACCGGTACATGACTATTTGGAAAGTATTAAACGTAAACCTTTTATTGGTTTCTTTAAACGAAAGCATGCTTAAAGCATCAATAATACCAATTTAAGGAGGTTTGATTAGTATGAATTCATTATTTACAGAAAGTACCGGAAATTATGCGAAAAGCAGGCTGATGAATATTCTGATATCAGACAGGATAGGTTGTACGCCATTAATAATAAAGGAGCTTAGGGAATCTATATCAAAAACATTAAATGAATATCTTGATATAGAACCTCAGGGTATTGATATTCAAATAAATGAAAGGGTATTACTTGCATCAGTACCGATTTCTAATTCTTACATAAAAAGGGATAAAGATAAAAATGATGATGTTGAATGAAGACGAGAAAAAATACAAACTGATAAATTATAATTTTAAGCTGGTAATTCTGGTAATTGCAGCAATGATTATAGGTAGTGTAATAATTGTTAGTGTAGAGCCTGCTAAACAAAGCAAGCAGATTCTTGGTGTTTGTGCATGTATAGTAGGCATGATAGTTGTTTCACTTATTGATTATCATTTTATTTGCAAATACTACATGGTTCTTTATTTTATTAATATATTTATGCTGGCTCTGATTTTGTTAATTGGTGTTGGCTCAGATAC
Source organism: Coprococcus sp. (assembly GCA_016296785.1). Lineage (GTDB taxonomy): Bacteria > Bacillota > Clostridia > Lachnospirales > Lachnospiraceae > Coprococcus. The sequence continues at coordinate 63,764 of JAEDHX010000001.1, forward strand.
TCATGGTGCCGCCAGATGGTTTGTAATTTCAGATTCACTTACTATTCAGCCGTCAGAGTTTTCTAAAATAATATTAATAATATGCACAGCTGTATTTATTGATAAGCATTATGAGACACTTAATTCATTAAAGACCTTATTCATGTTAGCTTTATTCTTGGCATTTCCGGTTTCCTTAATTGCTGCTGAGCCGGATTTGTCTACATCATTATGTATATTTGCTACCTTATTTATTATTGTATTTATTGCAGGACTTAGTTTGAAGATTATTGGTATAGCCATATTAATTCTAATACCTTGTCTAGGAGGCTTCTTTTGGTATATCAAGCAGGAGAATCTTCCGCAATTCTTACATGATTATCAGATTAATCGAATAATGGGATTTATTTATGGTAGTGAGTATGGAAGTTCAACTGATCAGCAGGACAATTCTGTTATGGCTATTGGTTCAGGTCAGTTGTATGGTAAGGGAATTAATAATTCTACTATGGCAACAGTAAAGGATACCAAGCTTGTATCAGAACAGCAGACTGATTTTATATTCTCTGCAGTTGGTGAAGAATTAGGTTTTATTGGAAGTGTGATTATTATTGCAATTTTACTCCTTATAGTGTTACAATGTATAAGAATAGCTAGGCATGCCGGTGACAAGAAGGGGTTGTATATAGCTTCCGGCATTGCTTCATTAATATGTTTACAGACTTTTATTAATATTGGTGTTGCAACAGCAATACTTCCTAACACAGGTCTTCCTTTACCATTTATCAGCTATGGGCTTAGTTCGCTGGTAAGTATGTGTGCTGGTATAGGTCTTGTGCTAAATATTAATCTGCAAAAGAAAAAATATTAGGAGGAGATTCATGAATATTGGGCTTATTGCACATGATGCAAAAAAGAAATTAATGCAGAATTTTTGCATAGCATATAGAGGCATTCTTGGAAAGAATCAATTATATGCTACTGGAACGACAGGAAGACTAATTGAAGAGGTTACTAATCTTACTGTTCATAAGTATATTGCCGGACATCTTGGAGGTGAGCAACAGCTAGGCTCACAGATTGAGAATAATGATATTGATATGGTTATTTTCCTGCGTGATCCACTTCATCCTAAGGTACATGAACCGGATATTAATAATATTTTTACTTTATGTGATACTCACAATATTCCTCTTGCAACTAATTTGGCAACTGCAGAGCTATTAATTAAAGCACTTGACAGAGGAGATCTTGACTGGCGTGAGTTTTACAAATAACAGAGGGTATTATGAAGATTAAATTATTTTTATTTGTTTCTCTGATAGTATTATCAATTACTGTATTTTGTGGATGTGGTCAGAAGAAATATGATACTAAGAACCAACTAACATTAGGTGTTGCATCTGATATGCCATCATATAATGACTGTGGTATGTCACAAGCATTTGCAGTAATAGAAGATAATAAGAATATTAATGACTCATCATATAGAAGTACTTCTTCAACACTTCTTGTTAATACAACAAGTAAAGAGATAGTGACTGCTTATAATGTTCATAAGAAGATATATCCGGCAAGCATGACGAAGGTAATGACCGGAATAATTGTAATAGATAGTATAGAGCAGGGTAAGCTATCGCTTGATAAAGTTGTTAGACTGGATAAAACTGTTACATTTGATGAGTGGAACGTTATGGCAAGTGATTTAACCGGAGGATGTCAGGTTACTGTTAAAAATCTTCTATACAGCTTGTTAATTCGTTCATATAATGACTGTGCAATACTTCTTGCAAAAGAAGTAGCAGGAAGTGAATCAGCATTTGTTGATATGATGAATGAGAAGGCTTATGAGTTAGGTGCAGTAAATACTCATTTTGAGAATCCTCATGGTCTTCATTCCGATGATCATTATACAACTGCATATGACCTATATATTATTTTTTCGGAGTTTATTAAACATGATTTAGCATATATCATTGATTCCATTTCTCTTTATGATTTTACATATATTGATGAAAATGGTACAGAGCAGATAAAACAAATCCAACCAACTAATGGTTTTCTTTCTGATGAATATAAACTGCCTGATGGATTTTCACTTGGATCGTGGAAATCAGGAACAACAGATCAGGCCGGTAATTGTCTTATTGTAGAGTTTGTTAAGGATTCAACAGGAGATAAATATATTGCTGTTGTTGCAGGAGCTGAGGATAGGGCATCATTATATCAGGATATGACTAATCTCATTAATTCAGCTAAGTAGTATTATTTGCATCGCTGTAGAAAGAATGAATTTTTCATTCTTAATATATAACATTATAAGGAGGCTTAGTATTATGATTCATATTATTACAGGAGATAAGGGAAAAGGAAAGACAAAGGTTCTAATTGAGAAGGTTAACAATGATGTTAAAGTAGCACAAGGAGATATTGTTTTTCTGGACAATAATAATAAGCATATGTATGAGCTAAGTAATCGTGTTACAATGATTAATTGTACGAATTACGATGTAAGTAAACTAGATATGTTTGTTGGATTTATTCTTGGTATTATTTCTCAGAATCATGATATTGAGAAAATATATATTGATAATTTCAAGACAATTACATTAACAGAGAAGGCAGATGATGATGTAAAGCATGCATTAGATATGGTAAATGCTATTTCTGAAAAATATAATATTGATATTGTAATATGCTTTGCAACTGACAGTAATGATGTTCCGGATGAATACAAATCTAATATTATTGCCGCTTTGTAATTATATAATACTATTTATGAGAAACATTTAACTGGCTATATTTATGCATTAGGTGTTTCTCATATTATTTGATGTTTGAATAACATCTGTACTTAGGGAGAATTAATATGGCTACAATAAAAAGAAAACATTCAAAGCCAATATCTTTTAAAATTAGTTTTGGACTTGTTCTATTTTCAATAATATTTGTATATATGCTAGTTAGGGTAATGCTATCTTTTAACGAAAGCAACCTTAGTATATTCCAGGTTGAAGAAAGTAGTTATGATACTGATTTTTCAGCTACAGGAATAGCTATTCGTAAAGAGAAGCTTGAAAAATCTAGTATATCAGGATATGTATGCTATTATATTCGTGATGGGGAGAAGGTATCAAAAGGCTCTAATGTATATTCTGTAGATGAAACAGGCACAATGTATGATGCATTATATGATGTTCAGAAGAATAAAAAAGAGCTTTTGACTGATAATGAATATGATGAGATTAGTAGTCAGATTCAATTCTTTAAGGTCGGATTTTCAGCTTCTAATTTTTCGGATATTTATGATTTCAAATACAGTATTTACAATAAGGTTCTTGAATTATATGAAGAGCTTGCTCTTGAACAGCTTACTGCTAATCCATCCTTTGACAGCACTTTTAAGTCCTTTAAGTCACAGGTTAGTGGTATAGTTACATATTATGAGGATGGCTTTGAAAATCTTGATATTAGTAAATTAGACGCTTCATGTTTTGATAAAACAATATATAATAGACAAACACTTAAAACCGGAGATATTATTTCTAAGGATGCTCCAATATATAAGATTACTGACGACGAGAACTGGAGTATTGCTGTTAAGCTTACAAAGGATGAATATGATAGAATCAAAGACTCAGAATACGTAAGATTTACAATAAATGAATCAGATAAGAAGCTCTATATGAAATATGAGCCTATTGAACGCAATGATGAATACTATATTAATATCAAAATGAATAATTATATGGCATTGTATGCAAATGAACGTTATCTTGATATTAATTTTATCTTTTCAGAAACAAAAGGACTTAAGATTCCTAATTCAGCTATTACTGAAAAGGATGTATATATTGTGCCTGTTGAATACTTAACCGGAGGAAGCGGAATGTCTGGTGATAAACTATTTAACCAGAAGATACTTAATGAAACTGGTGAAATATCAGTTAAGCAGATTTCTCCAATCATATATTTTACTGATGAAAGATTTTGTTATGTTGATCCTAATGGAATAGATAGTGATGCTGTATTTATCAAGAATAATTCTGATGAAACATTCTCACTTACTACAGCAGCAACATATAAGCTAAAGGGTGTATATTGTGCAACTCAGGGTACAGCAAGATTTAGAAGAATTAATATTATTGTTGAGGGCGATGATTATTCAATTATTGAACCAAATATTTCATATGGAATATCAGCCTATGATAGAATTGTATTAAGAAGCACTGACGTAACAGAAAATCAAGTAATTTACTAATATGAGGTGATTATTATGTTAAAGAACAACTATGAAGAGGTTCTTAATAATATACGAAGAGCATGTGATAAATCTGGAAGAAGCTATGATGAGGTAACACTAATTGCTGTCAGCAAGACAAAACCAGTTTCTTATATTGATGAATTAATTAACACTACAGCTTGTATTGATTTTGGAGAGAATAAGGTGCAAGAGCTTGTCGATAAATATGAGACAGTCAGCAAACCTGTAAATTGGCATATGATTGGACATTTACAGACAAATAAGGTCAAATATGTTGTTGATAAGGCTTGTTTGATACATTCTGTAGATTCTGTTAATCTTGCAAAAACAATCGAAAAGGAAGCATCAAAAAGAAATATTATATGTCCTATACTCATTGAGGTAAATGTTGCTAATGAAGAAACTAAATTTGGTTTAAAGCTTGATGAGGTATATGATTTTATAGATGAAATTAAGAATTATAAGCATATAAAAGTAGAAGGGCTTATGACAATAGCACCATTTGTTGATAATCCTGAAGATAATAGGGTTCATTTTCGTAAATTAAGGAATTTATCCCTTGACATAAAATCTAAATGCATTGATAATATTGATATGAATGTGCTTTCAATGGGTATGACAAATGATTATGAAATAGCTGTTGAAGAAGGTTCAACAATGGTAAGAGTTGGTACCGGAATATTTGGTGCCAGAAATTATAATATATCATAAAGGAGAAACGTCATGGCAAAGGGTAGTGCAAAAAAGAGTTTCTTAGATTATTTTAAAATGAATGATTCAGGTGATGATTTTGATGATGATTTATTTGATGAAGATGATGTAGATGAAGATGATTTTGATGAATATGAGGAAACAAAATCTGCACCTGCTAAACAATTAGGATATCAGTCTCAGAAATCATATAATGCTGTAACTTCTCAACCTGTTCAAAAGAAACAGAAGTTTACAAAGCCAGCGAGAAATAATAATCAGACTAATAACAACAAGCTTGTATCTATTAATAATGCAAGATCTCAATATTCTTCATCTCACGTATATGTTATTAAACCTGAGGAATTTGATGATGCTCAATTAATTATTGATCATTTAAGAAATGGACAGGCTATTGTAATTAATATGGAAGGTATTGAGCTTTCAACAGCTCAGAGAATTATTGATTTCATTGCCGGAGCTTGTTATGCTGTTGATGGTTCACTTCAGGCTATTTCAGGCAATATATTTATTGCAGCACCTAATGATATATATGTATCTGGTGATTTGAGAGAAGAAATACTTGGTGATTCTTCAATCAATTCGCAGCTTGACAGATATTAATTGATTAAGAATATATCTGAATAATAGGGAGGGTTACAGATGCTTACACCTGTAGATTTACAACAGAAGAAATTTCAAACAGGAATGGGGTATTCAAAGAAGGATGTTGATTACTTTTTTGATATTGTAGTTATGAGCTATAATGAATTATATAAGTCTAATGCCGAATTAACCAGTCAAGTAAAGACACTTACAGATAGTCTTGTTCATTATAGAACTACAGAATCAAAGCTTCAGAAGTCACTTATGCTTGCTGAAAAGACAGCTGAAGAATCTGCTAAGAACGCTAATGATAAAGCTAAGATTATTGAGAATGATGCTAAGATAAAGGCTAATAATATTATTCATTCTGCAAGAGAAGAGCTTGAGCAAATGGAAGATAAGATTGATGAGTTGAAGCAGCAATATATTGATTATGCTGTTGCATTTAAATCTTTTGTGAATTCACACTTAGAGTTCCTGGCTCGTAATCCTATTAATGAAGAATTAGGATTAAGATATGAGGATTTCATTACTGAGGCTATGGCTTCAGGTAATAGTGGTACATATTCACCTATAGGCAAGAAACCTACAAATGAAGATAAGTTTACAGCTTTTAGTGGAGATCCTCAGATGCGTGATGAATCAACACTTGGCGGATCCGGTTCTTCTGCTTTTGCTGACTCACCTCTTGGAGGAGCAGGTTCAGGTGGTGCTAGTGTAACAAGCGATTCATCAGTATATACTAAGAATCTTGGTGGCAAATCATTTGTTGATCCGTTTAATACTAATTAGATTATGTTATTTTATACAATAATTTATAGGAGAATATATTATGGATAATACACTTACTGTTCATATGGACAATAAGCCAATTTATGATATTTTCTTTGCTAAAGACTTTAATTCCCTGCCTGGCCTTCTTGCCGGACAGGGAATTGCTGATAGAAGGGTATGCATAATAACAGAGAATAATGTTGAAGCGTTATATCTTAATCAGCTTGAGGAATTATTAAAGGATAAATGCAAAGAACTTATTACATGTGTATTTCAGGCAGGCGAGGCAAATAAAAACCTGGATACAGTAAAAATGATATACGAAAAGCTTATTATTTCTAAATTTGACAGAAAAGATCTTCTTATTGCGTTAGGTGGCGGAGTAACAGGCGATATAACAGGCTTTGTTGCAGCAACATATCTTAGAGGTGTTGATTTTATTCAGGTTCCTACAAGTCTGCTTTCACAGGTCGATAGTAGTATTGGTGGTAAAACAGGCGTTGATTTTGATTCTTATAAGAATATGGTCGGTGCATTTCATATGCCAAAGCTTGTATATATTAATGTATCTACTCTTGATACATTACCGGATGAACAATTCATTTCCGGAATGGGAGAGATAATAAAGCATGGCTTAATTAAGGATAGCGATTATTTTCAGTGGCTGCTTGATAATAAGGATATGATACTTTCTAAGAATAAAGATATTCTTACTGATATGATAATGAGAAGCTGCAATATTAAACGATTAGTAGTAGAAAATGATCCTACAGAAAAAGGTGAGAGAGCATTACTTAATTTTGGTCACACCTTGGGACATGCAATTGAAAGGTTTCTTGATTTATCATTGAGTCACGGAGCATGTGTAGGTATTGGCTGTGTATTAGCATCAGCAATATCATATTCGAAGGGATATATCAGCAAAGATTCATATGATATTATTGTAAATGCCTTCAATCAGTTTAATTTTCCTATGCTTTCAGAATATGATATTGATGAGAGCGCTGTTATTGAATATACAAAGAATGATAAAAAAATGGTAGGTAATAAAATAAAATTCATATTGCTTTCAGATATAGGAAAAGCATATATTGATATGAATGTTACTTATAATGATATGATGAATTCTTTCGATGCAGTAAGAAATACTATGAACAAATAACTTACAACAAAGGAATAGATTATGAAGAAGAATTTAATTATTGCATTTATAAGCATTTGCTTATTAACTTCACTTGATCAATTTGTAAAATATATTATTAATTTAAAAATGAAGCTTGGCGATACAATAGAGGTATTTGATGGTGTTTTCTCTATAACATATGTGCAAAATAATGGTGCAGCATGGGGAAATTTCTCAGGCAAAAGGCTATTTTTGCTTATTCTAACAATACTAATATTAATATGTGCAATATATGTATATCTGAAGCTTCTTAAGCTAAACGAAATGAAGTTACTAAGAATTAGCTTAGTATTCCTTATTTCAGGTGCTTTGGGTAATATTATTGATAGAATTCTGCATGGATACGTAATTGATATGTTTGATTTTTGTCTTATTAACTTTCCTGTGTTTAATGTAGCTGATATATTTATTACGTGCAGTGTAATTTTAATAGTAATATTGTTATTATTTAAGTATAAAGATGAAGATTTCGATAAAATAATAAAAAATGTTGATAAGGCAGGAAAATAGTTTGGATTATTATAATATTGAAGCGGATTCAACTTGGGAGAATAATAGAATAGATAAAGCATTAACAGACTATTTCGATAACTATTCCCGTTCGTTTATAAAGAATATATTTACAAAAGATCTAATACTAGTTAATGGTAAGGTTGTAAAACCAAGCTACAAGGTTTCACGTGGTGATACTATTGATATTTCTATTCCAGACCCGGTATCTGTTGAAATTCAACCGGAAAATATTCAATTAGATATAGTCTATGAAGATGAAGATATTATTATAGTTAATAAACCGAAGAATATGGTAGTTCATCCGGCACCTTCTCATTATAGTGGAACATTAGTAAATGCTCTTATGTATCATTTTCAGAATAATCTATCTACAATTAATGGTGAATTTAGACCTGGAATAGTCCATAGAATTGATATGGATACTACAGGTCTTCTTGTTATATGTAAGAATGATAAAGCACATCAATATATATCAAACCAGCTTAGTGAACATTCAATAACAAGAAAATACTATGCCATTTGCTATGATAATATTCAAGAGGATGAAGGAACAATAGATGCTCCGATTGGAAGAAATCCAAATGATAGAAAGAAAATGGCAATAAATTATAAAAATGGCAGAAGAGCAGTAACACATTATAAAGTATTAGAACGAATCAACAATAAGTATAGTTTTATTGAATGTCAGCTTGAAACAGGAAGAACTCATCAAATTAGAGTTCATATGGCTTCAATCAACCATCCTATTTTAGGAGACGAGATATATTGTAAAAGAAAAAACGAATTTAACTTAAAGGGTCAGACTCTTCATGCAGGCGTCCTTGGTTTTGTTCATCCAACGACACATGAATATATTGAATTCAAAGCTGATTTGCCTGAATATTTTAATGATTTACTCAAAAAACTTAGAAATTAACGATAAATGTTTACTTTTATCTGTCAAAATGCTATAATTTTACTATAAATATTTGTATTTATTGTTTACTTTTTAAAGGGGGCATAGCACATGAGTAAAAGAATAATTACAATTGGCCGTCAGTTTGGTAGCGGGGGAAAGCAAATTGGTGAAGAATTGGCCAAGAAAATGAATGTTCCATTCTATGACAAGGAACTACTTAAGCATGCTGCTAAGGAAAGTGGCATATGTGAAGAAATATTCGAAAATTTTGATGAAAAACCTACTAATAGTTTTTTATATTCGCTTGTAATGGATCCTTATTCATTGGGATTTGGTACCTCCTCAGATTTGCCATTAAATCATAAAGTATTTTTGGCAGCATTTGATACAATAAAGAATCTTGCTGAAAAGGATGGATCCTGTATATTTGTTGGAAGATGTGCTGATTATGCATTAAAGGATACGGAGGGTGTTCTGAATGTATTCATATATGCAGATATTGAAGATAGAATTAAGCGAGTTTCAGACAAATTTGGTATATCAGAGAATAATGCAAAGGATATGATTAAAAAAGAAGATAAATCCAGAGCATCATATTATAATTATTACACATCTAAACGCTGGGGAGAGATGAAGGGTTATGATATTTGCCTAAGCACTAGTAAATATAGTATAGAACAGCTTGTTGAAATATTATATGATATAATTACTAAATATTAATTGTAATAAACTAATTTGGTCTTATCTGTATAAATAATACTATCTACATAAATAGACTACATACTATTTGATATGAAAAATATTAATAATATGTAGTCTATTATTTTATGGAATATATTGATAGTATGAAGTCTATAATTATGTTTAATATATTAATAAGGTTACATAATATCATTATGGTAAACAATATTATCTCTTTTCACGTAATTGGACTTCATTTCTAAATCTACGTTTTCTGTCTTCGTCCATATCTGCATAATGCTTACGAGTAGTATTAACATCTGTATGGCCTAGAACATCAGCAACAAGGTATATATCATCAGTTGCTCTATATAGCTCTGTACCATATGTACTCCTTAATTTGTGAGGTGTAATATGCTTTAACGGTACTGATGTTTGAGAATATTTCTTGACAAGATTCTCAATTGCACGTACAGTAATTCTTTTCTTATGAGATGAAAGAAATAATGCATCTTCATGTCCGGATATTGTTTCAATATTCTTTCGTTCATCAAGATAGGACAAGAGAGCTTCACATACTTCATCGCTAAAATATACAAATGCCTCCTTGCCGCCTTTTCTAAGTATCTTAATGCGCATATTATCAAAATCAATATCATTTATATCAATTCCAACACATTCAGATACACGAATTCCTGTACCTAGCATCAATGTTAATATAGCTAAATCGCGAACCTTTGTTCGTTCATGGAATTTCTTTTGGCGTTCTGTAAGTTTATTAACATATTCAACAGTATCAAGAAATTCTGCAACTTCGTTAGGGTCCATACGTATAATCTTTTTTTCATGAATTTTAGGCATATCTACCTTTTCAACAGGATTAGAAGTGATTCGATCATGCTTATATAAGTAATTAAAAAATATCCTTAATGCAGATAATTTTCGTTTTATGGATTGTTCGCCGTTTGTATAAGTTCGACCATCTTTTTTATATAGTTTTATGTAATCCAGGTATTCCTCGATATCCTCAGCTTCAAGAGAGCTAAGGTCATCAGTAGTGATTTCTTTAGGATATTTACCCTTAAAATATGGATTATTATCACATAAAAATTGATAGAATAATTTTATATCCCTGGCGTAGCCAAGTCTTGTTCTTGTTGATGTAGTATGTTCAATGCCTCTAAATACAATAGTTGCATAATGAGGTAATTCGGTTAACAGTTGTCTAAGCATTAATATATTATTTTCATCAATTTGTTTACTGTATGTAGTTGCCATGAGATTATTTGTACCTTTCATAATATAATTATTTGCTTACAATAATTTGTTAATAATAATATTTGTTTCTATAATAACATATTAGATACAAATATAATGTGTACTAATATATATATTATTTATAATCATTATACCACTCTTTTGCGATAAATACCAGATATATTTTCGTAAAACCTGAGTTTAGCGAATAAATATATATCGCTTATTACACCTAATATACTACTTCTTCTTAGAGAAATTATCATAATATATATATACATTATATGATAATACACATTTGACTTCGTTTGTAAGCTGATATAAAATATATGACATCAAAGCTGAAATGCATTATGTAGAAATATATTATATAGAAATAAAATATGTTATTCATCTAATATTATATATTAAGGGAAATTATATGAAATTACAAAAATTACTTAGTTATACGCGTCGTGCTATTGATTGCTATAGTATGATTGATGATGGTGATAAAATTGCAGTTGGAATATCCGGAGGTAAAGACAGCTTAACTCTTCTATATGCACTTGCTGAATTAAGACGTTTCTATCCACACAAATATGAATTAATAGCTATTACTGTTGATCTGGGATTTGATAACTTTAATACAAATAAAGTTAAGACTTTATGTGATAACCTAAATGTACCATATTATGTAGTTAAAACCGAAATATATGATGTTGTATTCAATGTTCGTAAGGAAAAGAACCCATGCTCTCTTTGTGCAAAGATGAGAAAAGGTGCATTAAATGATAAGATATCTGAATTGGGATGCAATAAGGTCGCATATGCTCATCATAAGGATGATTTTATTGATACTTTTCTTATGTCATTACTATATGAGGGACGTATTCATACCTTCTCTCCTAAAACATATCTAGACAGAAGTGAGTTAATGGTTATAAGACCATTAATGTATGTTTCTGAAGGTGAAGTAGTATCATTTGAACACGAAATGGATCTTCCGGTAATAAAGAGTCCATGTCCGGCTGATGGTAATACAAAGCGAGAATATGCAAATATTACAATAAAAAGGCTTGAGGAAGAAACACCAAATTGCAAAAACAGAATCTTTGCTGCTATTGAACGTGGAAATATTCCAGGCTGGCCAACTAAAATTGAACATCCACGTATTACAAATAAAACAAATTAAAACCGTCATCTTTCACTGTTAATAAAAGGTATGATATATAACTAAGAATATTATCTGATTATATATCATACCTTTTATTTGTTAATCATAATTCTTTACTTCGTAATATGGAACTAATAAATTAGTACCTGTTACAATAGTTGCTGTATTTAAATTATTAATTGACAATAATTCATCAACATATTCCTGAGTGCTTGAATACTCTTCTGTCTTATATTCTTCAGCAATATCCCACAATGTATCACCTTCTTCAACTGTAATGCATGTAAAATACTTCTGACTTGCTCTTGATGCATTAGATGAAGGTGACTCCTTATGTGATACTGAAATATATATAAGTGAAACAAAAACTATTGCTGCTATAATTAATATCTTCTTTGAACTAATAATTCTTACTAGATTATTCATAATATTACCTCCCTGAACATGTGTTTGTTATATTATACCGAACAGCTGTTTGTTTGTCAATATATAAATCGAACATTTGTGCGGTATTATTTTATATTTCCTAGGATGGTTATATTATGCAATAAGCTATGAGAAAAAAACTTCCCACTAATACTATTTTCTGGTATCTAAGAGTTTTACTAGCTCTAATGATTTCTCAATACTTCCATCTATTTTTAGTTTGCCGGTATTGAATGCTTCTACAGGATCTAATTTCCCGTCAGCAAGCTTCTTAAAGTCGGAAACGCTAATAGTTAATGCTGCATCACGATCATGATAGTCATAAGGTTCAACTGACAGCTTTCCATTTAATACTTCAATGTAAAATGTTCCGCCACCAAGTCCTGTAAGGTTAACCTGAATTGCAAGCTTTCCATTAATAACGCTTGGATCAACTCCTTCAATTCCTTTTTTTATCTGTCCAAATACAATATTGAATGTCATAATATCCTCCATTCTGATATCATTAATAAATATCACATGATATCAATGTTTATTTATAGACATAATTCAATATATATGTCTATAAATGAGTATACTATTTTATATATGAATTACAAGACTAATTTTACAAAATTATTAAGAACATTTGTTTGCAATTATAGAACATATGTGCTAGAATTATATTTATAATAGTTTTCATACTATTTTTGCATATGTAATATTTTAATTAAGGAGGTTATGTATGAGTAACGGTAAAATTACAGATAAACAGATTCAGATATTGGAATACATTAAAGAACAATTACTGGCAAAGGGATATCCGCCTTCAGTAAGAGAGATTTGTTAATCTTAAGTCTACATCTTCTGTTCATTCACATCTTGCAACTCTTGAGGAGAACGGCTATATCAGACGTGATCCGACTAAACCAAGAGCAATAGAGATTATTGATGATGAATTTGCGTTAACAAGACGTGAGGTTATTAATATTCCTATAGTTGGTGCTGTTGCTGCCGGCGAACCTATTCTTGCTTCACAGAATATTACAGATTACTTTCCTGTTCCGCCGGAATACATTCATAATACTAATAATCAGACATTTATGCTTAAGGTTAAGGGCGAAAGCATGATTAATGTTGGAATATTTGATGGTGACCTTCTTATTATTGATCAATGCAATTCTGCGAGAAATGGTGAGATTGTTGTAGCACTTGTTGAAGATTCTGCAACTGTTAAGACTTTCTATAAAGAAAAGAATTATATCAGACTTCAGCCTGAGAATGATACCATGGATCCAATTATAGTTGATAATTGTCAAATACTTGGTAAAGTAATTGGTTTGTTTAGGCAGTTCTAAGCATTTACATATATGATATATATTTATGATATATATTTATAATATATAATTTGATAAGCTATATCTGATATTCGAATAATAATATAATGTATAGTAATCTTATAATATTATAGTAAATATAAAACCTTAGTATTTGTATCATTTTTATGTATACTTTATTGTATCTTTTAATGATATATACTAAGGTTTTATATTATTATCTATATATTATATTTAATAGCAATTAATCAGAATTCCAATTCTAATATATTTTCTTATCAGGTTGTTTATTTGCAATTTCTTTGAATTTGTCAAAGTTTTGAATAAACAGTTTAATTACTTTTGGATCAAAATGTTTTCCACTTAGGCTTATTATCTCGTTATAAGCCTCTTCCAGCGTCCAACCCTTCTTATAGTACCTGGTAGACGTTAGTGCATCAAAAACGTCGCATACGGCAATCAAACGGCTAATATAGGCTATCTCTTCTCCTTTCATACCTAGATATCCTGTGCCATCCCATTTTTCATGATGTTCTTTTGCAATTGTTCTTGCCATTTGAAGTATCTGACCGGGACAATTCTCTAATAATGCGTCGCCATATAACACATGGCTTTTCATAATAGCAAACTCTTCATCAGTAAGCTTACCAGGTTTATTTAATATATCTTCGCTAATCATAAGCTTGCCAATATCATGCATCATGGCTGCTGTTGAAAGCATATCAACATATTCCTCATCAAAGCCGGAAGCAAGGCCTAAAACACGCATATATTCAGCTACACGCTTAATATGTTCTCCTGTTGATTTAGATTTGCTCTCAGAAAGCTCGGCAAATGCATAAACTAATTCCTTTTGATTTGTTTTAACCTCTCCTGCATGCTCAATTGTATTATTTAACATAATTGAATTACGAGAAATAATAAAATATGAAACAAATGATAACAGGAAAATAGTTAATACACATGGGAATGCTGAGAATATTAAATTAACATATATCTCATCATATATTGATGGTACTGTATATATATTAAATACAAAATTGAAAATATTCGCACCAAGTACACCAATAATTGATAAAAGTGATGAATAAAGAACCAGCGTCTTGTTATAATATAGCGAAGCTACAAGCATAGGAAATATCCATACTGCAAGTGCCATATGTGAAAGAATTGCATTCATTATTGTACAATTTAATACTGCGAGTGCAATTAGTATATATTTTATAGAATTACTTGAATCATGCTTTAAAAAGTCAATAATAATAGTTGGCATAAACGAAATAATGCAGCATACTGCCATAGCTACAGTTACAACATAGAAATTGCATTCTCTGCTAATACATGAAAATCCCCATAATGCTAATACCAAAACAATGAATATTCTCATGCATTTTGATGAAATATGATTAATCTTTATATAGTTATCGTCAAGTAATCTCTTGCTTTCCATAATATCTCGAAATCCATTCTAACTTACATTGTTAATATCTACAATCTTTCCGTCGCTCCAGATTCTTTCAATATTATAAAAATGTCTGGCCTCATCTGAAAAGATATGAACTATTATATCATAATAATCTAATAAAATCCATCCACCTTCTGAATAACCTTCAATACTTTTTGTTTGAAAGTTTGATTTAGCCATTGCTTCCTGAACACAGTCACACATTGCCTGGACCTGATTCTTGTTTGTTCCGTCAGCTATAATAAAATAATCTGCAACCGATGAGATTTCTTTTATATCAAGTATCTTTATATCAAATGCTTTCTTTTCATTAAGTGCATTATATGCTACCTTAATCATCTCGTTAGAATTGCTCATATTGCTTGTCTCCTTTAGAAGTTCAGTCTTGTTACTTTGCATTGTTTACATAGTAATTATATGTGTCGATAGTCATCTTGTCAGTCATATCTGATGATGAATTATCGAGAAAGGATAAAGTGTTCTTTAGTATATGGATAATGCATTTATCAATATCTGCAAATGCTTCCTTTCTTATCTCTTCTATTTCAGGTAAAGGTCTTCTGTTTGGCTCAATATAGTCTGCAACAAAGATTATTTTATCCAACAAACTCATATTGGGTCTTCCGGTTGTATGATATGTAATTGCAGAAAGAATTTCATCATCACTAATACCATACTTTGTTTTTGCGTAATGTGCACCAAGTTTAGCATGAAGTAATTCCGGATTATTTCTTTCAACCTCGCTTACCATAAGACCATGTTTTTTGCATTTTTCTATTTTTTCAGTGCTTCCAAGCCATTTTGCACAGTCATGAAGAAGGCCTGCAATAAGCGCTTTTTCTACATCTGCACCATGAACCATGGCGAGACATGAAGCTGTATATTCTACACCAAGTGAATGTTCAAAACGTTTAGCAGGAAGCTTCTTAGAAAGCTTCTCTTTCATTTCTAATCTATCCATGATATTCCTCCTAGCAGCACACTATTTATAATAAAAAATATGTGATATGCTGCATAGTATTTCGTACATATATTAATATTTAATTCATGCCGGACAATATAATCTGTTTTCTTTGATATATTCAATTACTTTTGAGTCTACATATTCAGACACATCAATATTACATGATATCATATCTCTAAGCTTACTTGATGAAATATTAATTGTATCAATATTCTCATATACTATTGTGCCGAATGGATATTTGGCTAATAATTCAGATATCTTATTCTGTATTTCTTCTTCAGTATATCCTTCTCTTCCAAATGCAATAATTGATGCATATGAAAGTATTTTGTCAGGGCATCGCCATTTATCAAAATACATGACAGAGTCTCCGCCGATAATAAAATACCATTTTGCTTTTGGATAAATACTGTGTAATATTTCAAGAGTATCACATGTATAGGTTATACCTTTTCTTTCAATTTCTAATGAAGAATACTCGAGTCCGCAAATACCATCAATAGCAAGCTTTACCATATTGGCTCTGTCATCTGCAGATACAATATCATTTGTTTCTTTATATGCAGGCATATTATTAGGCATAATTAATACCTTGTCCATAGTAAAATGATTATATGCGGCTAGTGCTATCTTAATATGGCCCTTATGGATTGGATTAAAGGTACCGCCTAGCAGACCATAAACAGGAATATTTGAATTATTGATATTTGTCATGGCAATCCTTCTTATTTCTTAGGTAATTCTATTTTCTTATGCTCCTTAGATTCCTTGTAAAGTACAATCTTTCTTCCTATTACCTGAACTACTTCTGAACGTGTTCTTTCTGCGACTGTAAATGCAAGTTCCTTAGGATCATCCAGACAATTCTTTAATACAGAAATCTTAATTAGCTCTCTTGCAGCAAGTGCTTCACTTACAGATTCTGTAAATTCAGGTGTAAGTGATGATTTACCTATGTTAAGAATAGGCTCAATATTCATTGCAAGACCTTTTAAATATGCTCTTTGTTTGCTGTTCATTATATTATCCTCATTATTATTTATAATAATCAAATTCAAGGAAATAAATACGTACGGTATCGCCTTCATTTATTCCTAAATCTTCAAGTTGCTTTAATATTCCATTATCCTTAAGAAATTTCTGGAAGAAATCAAATCCTTTTTCTGAATCAAGATTAGTATAACCAAGCATTCTTTCGATTCTAGGTCCTTCAACAATGAACACACCTTCTTCGTCCTCTGCTTTTTTAACTTCAAATGGCAGCTCAGGATCATCTTTCATTGATAAATCTATCTCAGGTTCAAATTCAACTATCTGCTTTGGAGCCTGTTTTACAAGGTCATTTACATACCATAATAATTCTTTAATTCCCTTGCCACTTACTGCAGAAATAGGAAATACCTTTATTCCTTCCTTATCCTCAAACTCTTCTTTTAACATCTCGATTACTGTTTCATAACCCATGTCATCAAGAACATCGATTTTATTAGCTGCAATTACCTGTGGTCTATCTTCAATATTCTTGTTATATTTCTTTAATTCATCATTGATGATGTGTATATCATTTATTGGATCACGACCTTCAGTTGAAGCAGCATCAACAATATGAATTATTACCTTAGTTCTTTCGATATGACGCAAAAATTCAAGACCTAGTCCTATTCCATCAGAAGCACCTTCAATAATTCCCGGAATATCAGCTATTACAAAACCATTTTTATCGCCCAAATCAACAACACCAAGATTAGGGCTGAGTGTTGTGAAATGATATGCTGCGATTTTCGGTCTGGCATTTGTGACTCTTGATAAAAATGTAGACTTACCAACACTAGGAAATCCAACAAGGCCAACGTCAGCTATACATTTTAACTCAAGATCAACATACATTTCTTTAGCAGGTTGACCTGGCTGGGCATATTTTGGTGCCTGCATGGTTGATGTTACATAATGCCTATTACCCTTGCCACCTCTGCCGCCTGATAAAAGGACAACAGGTTCATTCTTATATGCCATATCAAGAATAACCTTTCCGCTTTCACTATCCTTAATAACTGTTCCTGGTGGAACCTTTAGTATTATATCTGCTCCATTACTTCCGTGACAATTCTTCTTACCGCCCTGTTCACCATCTTCAGCTCTGTATTTTGTTACATGTCTATAATTTGTAAGAGTATTCATACCCTCATCAACGACAAATATTACGTCTCCGCCTTTTCCGCCGTCTCCGCCATCAGGGCCTCCGTCAGGTACATATTTCTCACGTCTGAATGAAACATGACCATCTCCACCCTTTCCTGCTCTTATAAATATTCTTGCTCTATCTGCAAACACTTAATATTCACCTCCTGATAATAAACAATTCCGGTACAAATATTTTGAAAAAAAGACCGGAATAAATAATTACTCCGGTCCATAATAAGCTTGTTAATCAATAGATTAATAATTACTCATTTACTACAGGATAGATTGAAACCTGCTTCTTGTCTCTACCCTTTCTCTCAAATCTAACGATACCATCAGCAGTAGCAAATAATGTATCATCTCCGCCGATACCTACGTTAAGTCCTGGATGAATCTTTGTTCCGCGCTGTCTGTATAAAATATTACCAGCCTTTACGAACTG
>JAEDHX010000015.1 GCA_016296785.1 Coprococcus sp.
ACCAGAGTGTAAGACTAAATTCGGCCCAAGGTGGAATTTACTTTTTTATTTAACGGGAAAATATAAATTTTGGAAGTTTGTGGTGCCAAGAATGGGATTATTTGTTATAATACAGTTATCTATGTTTCGTTATCATATATATAGAAATAGGCTTAAAGAAAGACGTGGTAGAATAGTATGAAGAAGAGCCTGAATAAGATAATAATAAAGGCTATGGCATTTATCATGGTCATAGTATTTGCAATAGAATTTATTGACGTTCCAAATGTGACGGCTGCTAATAGGGATGCGGATACATTTGCCGTTAGTTCAACAGCTTCAGCAGAAGTTGATGAGCTTGTGGTAGAAGCAGATGATGTAACTGATATGGCCATGCATCTGGACGCGGATGAGATGATTGAAGAGGCTGTGACGAGCGGTGATAGTGAAAGATTTGCACTTAAGAGACTTGTTCTTATAGCAGATGAGTTAGATGATACATATGGAGCAAATGATATTATTCATTATGATGATTATAATGAATATATTTTGTCCTTTGATACAGTGAAGAAAACAGAGGAGGCATATTATCGTCTGGTTAAAGTCTATGGCAGTAATAATTGCTTCCCTGATGTTGTCCTTGAAGCAGATGATTCATTATTTGAAGCTGATGAAGCCTTGAATGGTACATATGTTACCGCAAATGAAACAGCAGCTACCGTGCTTGAAGCAGAAGACTCCGGGGATTTAGTTTCCTACTCCTGGGGTGCTTATTATATGGGGCTTGATAAGCTTGAGCAGCAATATGACAGCTGCAAGATTGACGAGATGGTAAAGGTTGCAATTATTGATAGTGGTATTACACTTGGTCAGCCTGAGTTTACAGGAAGAGTAGATACAATTAATAGCTTTAATTTTGTGACAGGTGATTATGATATTAATGATACGATTGGGCATGGCACTCATGTGGCAGGAATTATTGCAGGCTCAACACCTGAGAATGTTAAGCTGTTGATGCTTAAATGCTTTAATTCAGACGGTAAAACGACAGTAACGATTATTTCAATGGCAATGCAATATGCGATTGAGCAGCAGGTAGATATTATAAATATGAGCCTTGGCTGGAATGGTGAGGCGGCAGCCGCATATACATTTCTTAATAATCTGATACTTGATTCGTCGGCTCATAATATTGTAATTTGCTGTGCAGCCGGTAATAATAAGGGTGATGTAATATATTCATATCCTGCAAATAATCCGGAGGTTTTATCAGTGTCGGCAATTGATTGCTATGGTAATTTCGCAAAGGGCTATTCTAACTTTGGTTCAACTATTGATTATGCTGCTCCTGGAAGCGGA
This sequence comes from Coprococcus sp., assembly GCA_016296785.1. Lineage (GTDB taxonomy): Bacteria > Bacillota > Clostridia > Lachnospirales > Lachnospiraceae > Coprococcus. Next base: position 1,339 of record JAEDHX010000015.1, read on the forward strand.
ATAATATCGAATGGAATATATGGGTATGTGACAAAGAGCGGAACATCGATGGCGGCACCTCATATGGCGGCGGCAGTCTCGTATATCAAGATGGTATATAAGGATTGCAGTGTGCAATTTGTTGATAAAATATTATCCAGATATGCAGTTGATTTAGGTGAGCCCGGATGGGATATATATTATGGTTGTGGATATGTTAATTTGTCAACATTTTTTGATGATATTAAGCTTGCTGAAAAGGACCCTTCAGAGAATGTCACGGAAGATTTTCTGCCATGGCAGAAGAAGGTTTTTCCGATATTTGGATTTGCCTATGATGAGCTTTCGAGGACCTTCGGAGGCGGCGAATTTGTAAATGGATTATATAATAATGCTGATGGAATGGTAATATTTTCTTCAAGTAATCCAAATGTTGCTATTGCCAGGGAAGGCGGTGTTGTAAGCCTTACAGGAGTTGGGGAGTGTACAATAACAGCAACTCTTTATGAGACAGCGAAATTCTATGGACGAACGGTCTCATATAAGCTAAAGGTGTCTGCGGCTGACCTGACTCGAAAGACAATTAAGCTGTCTAAGACCTCATATACATATCAGGGGAAGGAATGTAAGCCGAAGGTTACGATACAGGGAGTTCCGTCAGGTAATTATACTGTGAAATATTCAGGCAGTAACAGAGTTGGAACTGCTAAGGTAACAATTACAGGAACGAAGAATTGCTTCGGTACGGTCACGATTTCTTATAAGATTAATCTTGCAAAGGCAAGACTAAGATACGCAAGGAAGACATCTAAGGGAATCAGTCTTAAGTGGTACAAGGTAAAGGGAGCATCAGGTTATAGAATATACCGTAAGACGGGCAATTCATCTTACAAATGTATCGCAAAGATACATAATGTGAATAAGCTTACCTATCTTGATAAAAAAGCAAGAAAGGGCAAAAAATACAAATACATTGTAAAGCCTGTAAAGGGCAGAATAATAGGAAAATCAGGTAATAGCAAAGTTGTCAGAAGATAGCTTATATATGATAAATCCGCATAAATAGTTAGGCAAGGAGTATATAGCATTGGTTAATAACGAAGCATATCAGGATGAAGTTGAATATTTTGAAGAGGTCAAGGCGACCATGGATGAAGATATTGCTAATAGTGCAAATGATTTGGAATTTCGAAGCCGTGCTATTAAGGCCCAGAAGAAATATATGCGCGATAGCCATGGCGATATGGATGATGAGGAATTTCTGCAGAATATGCAAAGTGTGAACAATGATACATTGTTTGCAGAATACTTTTCAAAGAGACTTGAACAGCTTGTGCGCCAGAGGGAGAATCCATATTTTGGCAAGCTTGGGTTTGTTTATGAAGAGGATGGCGAAAGACTCCCTATATATATTGGCATGAATGGTTATTTTAATCCTGATAGCAAGGAACAGCTTATATATGATTGGAGAGCACCTGTAGCTTCTATGTATTATGATTATAATAAGGGAATAGCTTCGTATAGTTCTCCTGAAGGAGAAATGAGAGGTATTATTGATGAGAAGAAACAGTTTGATATTACAAGGGGCAGGCTTCGTCATATAGCAGAAGTTGATGAAAATGTAAATGATATGATTCTCATCGATGCGCTAAATAAGAATAGTGATGTTAAGATGAGGAGTGTTGTTTCAACAATACAGAAGGAGCAAAATGCAATCATCAGAAACAACACTGCTGATTATCTTGTTGTAGACGGACGAGCCGGAAGCGGAAAAACAGTAATAGCAATGCACAGGCTTGCATGGCTCTTATATAACAACAGAAAAACTTTGAAGTCTGATAATGTAGTCATTCTTTCTCCAAATAGCATATTTGGTGACTATATATCCGGAGTCCTCCCTGAGCTTGGCGAAGATAATATTCCTGAGAAGGAATTTGATTCACTTATGGAGGAGATTCTATTTATTGATGCTGAATATGAAACAAAGCTTGAACAGGCTGATTTTATATGTGAGGTTGCAGATTATAACCATCCTCGTATGGAGAATATCAGGTACAAGGCATCTATAGAGTTTTTCAGGTTATTCAATGAATATATTGAAGAATATACTAAGAGTATAGAGTTTAAGGATTTTCATTTTGAGAAGATAGTCTATACAAAGGAACAACTGTCGAAGATGTTCTTAGATAGATTTTCAAGATATCCAATATATGAGAGGTTTGAGAAAATCGCTTATTTTATTGCAGATCAGCTTGAGGATATGCAGAATAAGGATTTGCCTGAGACTAAGAAGCTGAAGCTAATAAAACAGATACAGCAGGAAATGATATACAGATATGCCAAAAGAAATCTTGTTGAGCTATATCTGGAATTCCTTGCAGGTATAGAAAAGGATCATCCCCATATTGCCGAGGTGTATAATGAATATGGCAGGATATGCTACGAGGATGTGCTTCCTATTTTCTATCTTCAGGTATACTTCTATGGCTGCAATTCATATAACAATATAAAGCATCTTGTTATTGATGAGATGCAGGATTATGGGATATTCCAATATGCTGTGCTGGATAAGATATTCAAATGCAGGATGACTATTCTTGGTGACAGCTGTCAGGTACTTTTCTATGATGAGAAGGAAACAGTAGTAGATGTCCTTAGAGAAGTATTTGCTACTGATAACAGGAATAAAAGGTTCTGTCTTGAAGAGCTTAGTAAATCATACCGGGCAACCTGGGAGATTACTAATTATACTAATAGAATTATTGGAAATGATATTAAGCATGCAGAACCTATTGAAAGGCATGGTGCCGAGGTAGAACGATTAGGTGCAAATGATATTTCTGAAATAACAAATTATATATCTGAGAAGCTTCTCTATGGGGATATGGATGATTATGACAATATTGCAATTATATGTATTGATGAGGAGCAGTCATATGAGATTTACAAGGAGTTATCTGTTGCTATGGAGGTTACATTACTTACTGCAGATTCTTCTGTATATTCCGGCGGTATTGTTGTGCTTCCAAGATTTCTTGCTAAAGGAATGGAGTTTGATGTGTCATTTGTACTAAATAATTCAGAAGATAAGGATAATCCTGTTAACAGGCAATCATTATATATTGCATGCACGAGAGCAATGACTGAATTGTATATTATTGATTATAGGGGGGAATAGTATGGGGCAGTATTATAAGGTTAAGAAGAAGGAGACGTATATCCAGTCATCAAATGGTAAGGATAAGCTTCATGTTACAGTATGGGAGCCGCAGGGTGAGATAAAGGCAATTTTGCAGATATCTCATGGAATGATTGAGATGATGGATAGATATGACGGATTTGCGTATTATATGGCACAAAGGGGTATTCTTGTTGCCGGAAATGATCATTTAGGACATGGCAAAACAGCGGAGAATATAGATGAGCTTGGCTATATGAATGCTTATGATGGAAGCCGAACGCTAGTATGTGATCTCCACAGGGTTACAGTATGCTTAAAAAGGGCATATAAGAAGCTGCCTTTCTTCCTTTTGGGCTTTAGCATGGGTTCATTTCTTGCAAGAAGGTATATGAGTGAGTATGGCTATGATAAGAAGTACCCATCTCCATATACAAAGGGCTCAAGCATTGATGGATTTATATGCATGGGAAGCGGAAGCATGCCTGGAATGCTTCTTGAAATTGCAAAGCTTGTAACCTTAATTGAGAAGAAAAATCATGGCGAGAGATATAGAAGCAAGCTGATAACTAATATTGGCTTTGGAACATATTTACTTGGTATTCCAAAGAAGACAATTGTTGATGGAGAGATAAGATATAGAACAGACAAGGATTGGATATCAAGAGATACACATGTTGTAGACGAATGCAATGCCAATCCATATAGCAGCTTCACATTTACGGTAAAGGGTTTTGAAACCTTGTTAAATACATTTTCTTATATTCAGGATAAGCAGAATATTGCAAGAATTCCAAAGAATGTACCGGTGCTATTTGCATCCGGTGAGATGGATCCGGTAGGTCATTATAGTAAGGATATAAGAAGACTGTTTAAGCAGTATGCAAAGTATGTAAGTAATGATGTATCCTGCTTTATATATGATAATGCAAGACATGAAATTCATCACGAGCTGGAATATAAAAAGACATTAGCTGATATATATGAGTGGATTGATGAGACTATTGACATGATGAAGTATAGCTCATAGCAAACAAAATGGCACAGCATAGTAATTGTTAGCTGTGCCATTTGTTATTATTAAGGCTGATTTATAGGCTTATTTTCTTGTTAAGTAAAGCTCCGCTTCCAAGGAAACATCCAATGGTTGTTGCTAAAAACAGTGATAAAAGAGGTATATCTCGTATTACATTAGCTCCAAATGATGTGCCTGCATACTTGATTGCAGGGAGATGGCAGGCTAAATAGAATACGCCTATAATAATTACAACAAATAAAATGAAGCTTACGAAGCCCTTACATTTCTTGTTCTGAAGAATAGTTGAGCTAAGTGATATTGAAAGGTAAGCTGTTGTAATTATCATGTAAAACTCTAAAAGGAAAGTGAATATAAAGTATATTGCCCTGATTACAACATCAAGGAATGTTAATTCTACTCCCATATTACCTAGAACCATATTAACAAATTCAACCATCATACCAACGTTCATTTCTTTGCTTACTACCTTGCAGTCGATAAAGAAAAGTCCGCATATAATTGCAAGAAGAATAACGCCCTGAATAAGTGTATTAAGTAGCTTCGCACCGATTATCTTGTAGCTGGAAATGGGTGTCATAAACAGCAGATAGCCTGATTTGTTTTTTAAATCGCTGCTATAGGAAATGGTGCCTAGCAGCAACACAAATATATAAGAACATATTGCAGCAAAGAATAATCCAAAGGCTGCAATAGGTGCATGTATTCTGCTGTCAAAGACATACATTCCAAGTAAGAAGTATATCTCGAGTGCGACAAATACACCTATAGCTATTATTGTTTGAAGAAAGCTTTTTCTAAATTCATATTTTATCATTTTTAACATCTATATACCCTCCTGTTAAGCATATATTTCTTTATACAAGTCAACGATGGATTTGCCCTGTGTTTCTCTGAGCTCGTCGGCGTTGCCTGATAATACGCATGTTCCATTCTTGATGAATATAGCGTGGTCAACAATCTTCTCAAGTTCGTCTACAAGATGAGATGAGACAATAACAGCTGTATCATCATCAACATTAGAGATAATAGTAGTAATAATCTTGTCTCTTGCAATAATGTCGATACCATTAAGTGGCTCATCGAGCATTATTATTCTTGCCTTACGAGACAAGGTAACAGCAATCTTAAGCTTCGCCATCATACCTGACGACATTTCCTTAACCTTCTGATTTGGATTTAATTCCATATCAGATAAAAGCTTCATAAACTTATCATAGTCAAAATCATTAAAGAAATCCTTGTAGTACTTTGCAATATCGATACATGTCATATATGAGAAGAAGTATGCCTCTGTTGGCATGTAAGCTATATCGGCTTTTGATCTGTAGCTAAGTGGCTTGCCATCTAAGGTAATACTTCCTGAGGTTGGCTTAGCAAGACCTGCTATCATTTTCATTAGTGTTGTTTTACCGCTTCCGTTAGGACCTAACAGTGCGTATATCTGACCTTTTTCTATTTCAAGATTAATATCTGAAACTGCTGTAGTTATAAGATATTTTTTGACAATATGTTCACATCTTAACATTGTGATCCTCCTTAAATACTATATGGTTTGAAAATATTAATTATTGCTATAGAATTCGACGAGTAGATTTACTATGTCATCCTTCGAATAGCCAAGTGATGAAACACGCTCAGTAAAATCTGTAAGCGCATCCTCAAGAAATTCCTTCTTCAGCTCATCTACCAGTGTCGGTGTTTCGTTGATAAAGGTTCCTATACCACGTTTTGTATAAGATATGCCGGCAGCTTCGAGCTCATTATAGATTCTCGCTGCCGTATTCGGATTAATTCCGTACTTAACTGCGAGCTCTCTTGATGAAGGAAGTTTGCTTCCGGGTGGAAGCTCTCCGCAGATAATTCTTGCTTTTATATCATGAATTACCTGTAAATAAATTGGTATATTTGATTTAAATTCCATAGCAATAACCTCGTTTATTCTGTGTACTAGATGAATAGTACACTAATAAACTGGATATGTCAACATGTTTTTAAAAAATTTTTTTTATATGTTTTCTGTACTGATGAATATAATAGATAAACGTATGGAATTTGCCGTGAGTGCATGATATAATAATTATGTATGGATATGTATTTATTTGTTTTTTTATTTGGAGTGGTGTTATGAAGGAGAAGAGAAAAACCTGGCAGAAAACAGTTATTTATTCTGCTCTTAAAGAAATGGATAGTCATCCTACAGCACAGGAATTATATGAGGTGCTTTTGCGTAAAGGTTATAATGTAGGAAGGTCGACAGTATACAGGGTTCTTGCTGATGCAGTAAATGACGGTGATATTGATAATGTTTACGCTGCAGATAATAAGGAACACTTTGATGGCGATACAAAGCTTCATTATCATATGAGATGTAAGCAGTGCGGCAGGATTTATGATAGTGATGTTGAATATAATCCGGATATTAACAGAATGTGTGATTTAGTTGATAAAGATTTTACAGTGCTAAGGCACAATCTGGAATTTGTATGTATATGCCCGGAATGTAAATAATACAATACAATTTAAGGAGGAGAAAGCCGGATATAGCAAATACGGCTGATAAAGGATTATGTCAGAAGTTTTAGTTAAAGAGTACAGAGGAGATATTGTTGAGAATATGCACCGCGGTTCTATTGCGGTTATTTCAGCAACAGGTGAAACAATTGCTTATATCGGAGATATAGAAAAGCAGATATTTATGCGCTCTGCAAGTAAGCCGATTCAGATTATACCGACTCTTCTTGCAGGTCTTCACGAGAAATATGAGCTTACAAAGGAAGAGGTTGCCATTCTTAATTCATCACATTGGGGTAGCCTTCACCATATGTATGCGTTAAATGATATAGCAGAAAAGACAGGAATTGACCCTGAGGATATGATAATGAATCCGTCACGTTCAATATCAGGTTCCTTCCTTGCCGACAAGCTGACAAAGGGCGACAGACTTCATCCTGAGAGTGGAAGAAGCAAGCTGCTTCATTGCTGTTCAGGAAAACATTTTGGTCTTATGATGCTCCAAAAAGAGCTTACAGGAAGAGTGCATGGATATCAGGAGCCATCATCACCTGTTCAGTCACAGATATTATCCTTTATATCTATGCTCAGCCAGACACCTACCTACAAGATTAGTCTTGGAACTGATGGCTGTGGTGTTCCTGTATTTGCCCTCCCAATGAGAAATATTGCGCTTGCCTACGCAAAGCTTGCAAGTCCGTTTAACCTGTCAAAAGAGCTTACGGATGTTATAAATTATAACCTTGAATGCATTAATGAGCATCCGGAGATGATAAATGATTTCTATACACCTTCATACTATATTAATAAGAATTCAGATATGATAATGAAAGACGGCTCAAGAGGCGTAATATGTATGGCGATAAAGAGCAGAAAGCTTGGAATCGTCGTGAAGCTTGAGGATGGCTGGAGTGATGAATTTCAGGGTATTATTATTGCAAGCATACTCGAGCAGCTTAAGTATGAGGATACTGAGCTTATTGAAGAGCTTAAGAATGTATATAAAACAAAACTCTATAACGATTGCGGTGATGAGGTTGGTCATGCTGAGGTGTGCTTTGAATTAAATATTTCACCGGCTTATTTCGAGGATTTGGAAGAGTTTGATAGCAGCAGTGATGAAGAAACATTTGAACCTGATTCAAAGGAGGATGAAGGTGATAGTTCGCTTAAAGGATTTGCCCCTGTTAAAACAGAGCCGTTTATAGTTGATGAAAAGGAAGAGAGAAACAGACGCTCAATACTTGGTCAGACGGTTGTACTTCCATCACAAGGTCCTAAATCAGTAATAATGAATCCTATGGTAGATACAGCAGGGCCTGTTAAATCAGCAAATGTTATATCAACAATTCCGGCTGATGAAGCTGCTGATGATATTGAAATGGAGGAGGAAGAAGAATAAATATATATTCTGACTCATCCGGCATCAAAACAGTAAAAACAAAACGTTAATTTATATACGAAAATAGCTCCCGGAAGCTGTGAACTTTTGTTTATAGTTTCCGGGTTTTCTTGTGTTATCTGGAAAAATAAGGAAAAATGTTGAAAAAAAACAAATATTTCTCAATTTTATTGTTAAATTGCATAAAAAACTTTGCTAATTATAAAATTAATGATATAATAAACCTATATTACGCACGAAGGGGTGACTTTATGATTAAAAAAGAGATGATCGCCATGCTCTTAGCCGGTGGACAGGGCAGCCGTTTGGGTGTTCTGACATCTAATCTTGCTAAACCGGCGGTAGCTTTTGGCGGAAAATACAAAATTATTGATTTTCCACTTAGTAACTGTATTAATTCAGGAATTGATACAGTTGGTGTACTTACACAGTACAGACCACTTAGGCTAAATCAGCACATCGGAATCGGTATTCCATGGGATTTGGACAGAAATATTGGTGGTGTAACTGTACTTCCACCATACGAGAAGAGTGATAATAGTGAGTGGTATACAGGAACTGCGAACGCGATATATCAGAACATAGAGTTCATTGATTATTATAATCCGGAGTATGTTCATCTCCTTTCAGGAGACCATATCTATAAGATGGATTACGAGCATATGCTTGATTATCATAAGTCCTGTAATGCAGATATAACACTTGCAACATATCAGGTTCCATGGGAAGAGGCAAGCCGATTTGGTGTTGTTATTGCTGATGATAATGGGGTTATCTCTGAATTTGAAGAGAAGCCTGCTAATCCTAGAAGCAATAAGGCTTCAATGGGTATATACATATTCAATTGGAAGGTACTTCGTGAGTCGCTTGTTACCATGAAGGATCAGCCTGAATGTGACTTTGGAAAGCATATTATTCCATATTGCCATAGCAATGGAAAGAAGATTTGCGCATATGACTTTAAGGGTTATTGGAAGGATGTAGGAACTCTTGGCTCATATTGGGAGGCTAATATGGAGCTTGTTGATATTGTTCCTGAATTCAATCTCTATGAGGAGTTCTGGAAGATTTATACAAAGTCAGATGCAATTCCGCCACAGTACATAGATGATACAAGTAAAGTAAACAGATGTATTATTGGTGAAGGAACTGAGATATATGGTTACGTTGATAATTCTGTAATTGGTTCTTGTGTAACGGTAGGAGAAGGTGCTGTTATTAAAGATTCGATTATTATGAATGGTGTTAATATTGGTGCGGGGGCATATATTGAGAAGGCAATTATTGCCGAAGGAGTAGAAATAGGAGCGGGCGTTAAGCTTGGAGTAGGAGAAGAAGCGGTAAATGAGATGAAACCTCAGATTTACTCATTTGGACTTGTTACTATTGGTGAGAACTCAGTTGTTCCTGAGGGAGTTACAGTTGGTAAGAATACTGCAATTTCAGGTGTTACTACTTTGGAGGATTATCCGGATAGGACACTAAAGAGCGGTGGCAGTATTATAAAGGCAGGTGAGTAGACATGAGAGCATTAGGTATTATATTAGCAGGTGGTAATAGTAATAAGATGGGAGATTTATCAGCTAAGAGAGCTGTTGCTGCCATGCCTATTACAGGAAGCTACAGAGCGATTGATTTTGCACTTTCTAATATGACAAATTCACATATTCAGAAGGTTGCAGTATTTACACAGTACAATACACGTTCATTGAACCAGCATTTAAACTCAGGTAAATGGTGGGATTTTGGAAGAAAACAGGGCGGTTTATATATCTTCACACCTACCATAACATCAGAGAACAGCTATTGGTATAAGGGTACAGCAGATGCGTTGTATCAGAATATCAGCTTCCTCAAGGAGAGTCATGAGCCATATGTTGTTATTGCATCAGGTGATGGAATATATAAGCTTGACTATAACAAGGTTCTTGAAGATCATATCAGCAACGGAGCAGATATTACAGTTGTATGTAAGGATTTGGCGCCGGGAGAAGATGATGTTAACCGTTTTGGTGTTATCAAGATGGATGAAGACAGAAGAATCGTTGAATTTGAGGAGAAGCCACTTATAGCAGATACTAATACTGTTTCAATTGGTGTATATGTTATTAGAAGAAGACAGCTTATTGAACTTCTTGAAACATGTGCAAATGAAGGCAGAAGTGATTTTGTCAGAGACATTCTTGTAAGATATAAGGGTGTTAAGAAGATATACGGATATAAGATGGATTCATATTGGAGGAATATTGGAACTGTAGATTCTTACTACAGAGCTAATATGGATTTCCTTAATAAGGATATCAGAAATTATTTCTTCAGAGAGCATCCCGATATCTATTCTAAGGTTGAGGATCTTCCACCGGCTAAATACAACGGGGGCGCAGTTGTTAAAAACAGTATTGTGGCCAGTGGCTGTATAATTAACGGAACAGTAGAGAATTCTGTATTGTTTAAGAAGGTATATATTGGTAATAATTGTATAATAAGAAATTCAATTATCCTTAATGATGTACATATCGGAGATAATTCTATTATTGAGAATTGTATTATTGAAAGTATGGACACATTACGTGCTAATACAATTCACAAGGGTGATCCTGATAATATTAAGGTTATTGTTGAGAAGAATTTCAGGTACGCATTGTAAGATAAGTATTAAGGGGGTAAGCAGATGCAGATTACTGATATCAGAATAAGAAGTGTTGAAAAAGAAGGAAAGATGAGGGCTGTAGTATCAATTACTATAGATGATGAATTCGTAGTTCACGATATTAAGATTATCGAGGGCGACAAAGGAATGTTTATAGCAATGCCAAGCAGAAAAGCAGCTGATGGTGAGTATAGAGATATTGCTCATCCAATCAACACAGAAACGAGAGAGCGTCTGCAGAGAATGATACTTGATAAGTATCAGCAAACAATAGACGAGTAATATTTAAGGGACTGTTGCTATATGCAGCAGTCCTTTTTGCTTGCATTAATTCATACGATAAAGTAGAATATAAAGGCTTAATGGAATTATGGAGGTATATATTATGACAAAGGCAATTATTCTTGCAGCAGGAAAAGGAACAAGGATGAAATCAGATAAGCCAAAGGTAGTTCATAAGGCACTTGGCAAGCCGATGGTTTATTATTCAATAGAGGCAGCCTATGGCGCAGGTTGTGAACAGGTATGTGTTATTGTCGGATATAAGGCTGATGAGGTAAAGGAAAGCATTAAGGATACATACAAGGATTATAATAGTATGTCCGATGTAATCTCTTATGCTCTTCAAGAGGAGCAGCTTGGAACAGGACACGCTGTAAGATGCGCCGGAGATTTTATTGGTGATACAGGCAATATTATTGTCCTTTGCGGCGATACTCCGCTTGTAACAAAGGATACGCTTAAGAAGGCAATAGATAAGCATATTGCAGATAATAATGGTGTTACAGTTATTTCTGCCATACTTGAGGATTCATTTGGATATGGAAGAATTATTCGCGATGAAAACGGACTTTCTAAGATTGTTGAGGAGAAGGATGCGACTTGTGAGGAAAGACTTGTAAAGGAAGTAAATTCAGGTATGTATATATTTAATGCGAAGGCATTAAAGGAGGCGCTCCTTGAAATTTCAAATGATAATGCTCAGGGAGAATACTATCTGCCTGATACAATTGAGATAATAAAAGGAAAAGGCCTTAAGGTAGATGCAGTGCCTATGGATAACCCTGATGAGATAAGAGGCGTCAATACCTTAGACCAGCTTGCTGAGGCTGAGGAGATAATGAAGTCCAGAGGAGAAGTGATATGAAGATAATAGTTGGTCTTGGCAATCCGGGGGCGAAATATGCAGGAACAAGACATAATATTGGCTTTTCGGTTATAGATGAACTGGCTGAGAAATATAATATATCATTAGGAGACAAGAAGCATAAGGCTATATTCGGAAAAGGTGTAATAGAAGGTGAGAAAACAATTCTTGCTATGCCACAGACATTTATGAACCTAAGCGGTGAAAGTGTTCGTGAGATCGTTGATTATTACAAATGCGATCCCTCTGATCTTATTGTTATCTACGATGACATTGACCTGGATGTTGGAAAGCTCAGAATCAGAGAAAAAGGAAGCGCCGGCGGACATAATGGTATGAAGAATATTATTATGCATCTTGGTAGTCAGGATTTTATCAGAATAAGAGTTGGAGTAGGTGCAAAGCCTAAGAATATGGATCTTGCTGACTATGTGTTATCGAGATTTGGCAAGGAAGATTTGCCATTTATAAGAGAAAGCTGTACAAAGGCATGCGATGCAGTTGCACTCATCGTATCGGATGGTGTAGCAGCTGCAATGAACAGATATAATTAGTGAGGTAGTAAATGAAAGCGCTTATTGAGAGTCTTCATCAACAGAATAATTACAGCCTCGTAGCTGAAGCAATTGCACATGAAGGCAATTGTAGCATAATAGGACCTTGTGAAACAGACAGGGCCTTTCTTATGCATGGCTTTTCTGAAAATAGCAATGTAAGGCTTGTTATAACATATGATGAGAAGCGTGCGGAGCTATTATATGAAGATTTTCGATTCTATGACAGGAATGTATATATATATCCTGCTAAGGATATCTTATTCTTCAGCGCAGATATTCATGGTAATTCCTTATCGAGAAGACGAATGGAGATTTTTCGAAGACTTATTTGCAAGGAGCCATGTACTATTATTCTTACGATAGATGCGCTTCTTGATAAGATACCTGAGCTTTCGTATCTTGAGAAGAATGTAATAAAGCTTTCAACGGCAGATGAGCTTGACATAGAAAAGTTTAAAGAGCGCCTCTTTGAGCTTGGCTACGAGAAGACAGATAGTGTAGATGGTGCGGGTCAGTATGCAATAAGAGGTGGGATAATTGATATATTCCCAATTACCAAGGAGTGTCCTTATAGAATTGATTTATGGGATACAGAGATTGATACAATTAAGAGCTTTGATGTAGAAAGCCAGCGCTCGATTGAGGTGGTGGATGAATTAGATATTTATCCTGCAAGTGAAATTGTGCTTTCTAAGGGGCGTATCGCTGATGGAATTAAGAGGATTGAGAAAGAAAGAAAAGAGCGTGCGAAGGAACTTAAGTCAGAATTTAAGACGAAGGAGTATGCACAGCTTAACCGCATAATTGAAGGCCTCAAGGAACAATTAGAGGAGTTTAATGCGGCAGCAGGAGTAGATGCATATATTGATTATTTCTTTAGCAGGACAGAATCAATAGTTGATTCAATCCCTGAGGATGCAATGGTACTTATTGATGAGCCGGGCAAGGTTATAGCAAGAGGCGAGGAGTACTATAGCTCATTTATGGAGAGTATGAACAGCAGGCTTCTTGGAGGATATATTCTTCCCGGACAGATGAAGCTGCTCTTTGATATGAGATATATTGCAGATGCGATAAGCAGACATAGGTATATTAATTTCGAGATGCTTAAGAAATCGCGGGATTATTTGCAGACTAATACAGATATAGAATTTGAAAGTAAATCAATTGTTTCATATAAGAACAGCTTTGATTTGCTTCTTGATGATATACAAAAATGGAAAAAGAAGGATTACCGAATTATTCTTGTATCACCGTCTTCTACCAGGGCGGCAAGACTTGCGGATAATCTTATGAGTAATGATATTAGCTGCTTTTTTGCTGAACGTTCTACCAGAGCACTTGCTGACAGGGAGATGATGGTTACAACAGGAAGACTTCGTGCCGGCTTTGAATTTCCTGATATGAAGCTTGTTGTAATAAGCGAGGGCGATATATTCGTCTCAAGGTCAGCTAAGAGAAAGGCGAAGACAAAGAGCAAGTATTCCGGAGAGGTTGTAAAGAGCTTTGCAGATATCAGTGTTGGAGATTATGTAATTCATGAGAAATATGGAATTGGTATATATAGAGGTATTGAGAAGGTTGAGGTTGACCGTGTAATAAAGGATTATATTACGATTGAATATGCCGGTGGCGGTAAGCTCTATGTTCTTGCATCTGAGACTGACAGCATTCAGAAATTTTCTGATAAGGAATCTAGAAGACCTAAGATAAATAAGCTAGGCTCTAGTGAGTGGGAGAAGACCAGAAGCAGAGTAAGAGGGCATGTGGCAGAGATTGCCAAGGACCTTGTTGAGCTATATGCCAAGAGACAATCTCAAAAGGGCTTTGCGTATTCGGCTGATACTGTATGGCAACGCGAATTTGAAGAAATGTTCCCATATGAAGAGACAGAGGATCAGCTAAAGGCAATAAATGATACTAAGCAGGATATGGAAAGCGACAAAATCATGGACAGACTAATCTGTGGTGATGTTGGTTATGGTAAGACTGAGGTTGCAATTAGAGCTGCATTTAAGGCAGTAGGAGATAGCAGGCAGGTTGCATACCTTGTACCTACTACTATCCTTGCACAGCAGCATTATAATACCTTTAAGGAACGCATGAAGGACTTCCCTATCGAGATAAGACTTCTGTGCAGATTCTGTACGCCTAAGGAGATTAAGGAGACCTTGAAGGACTTGAAGGCCGGCAGGGTTGATATTGTTATCGGAACCCACAGACTATTGTCAAAGGATGTTGAGTTTAAGAGTCTGGGTCTTTTGATAATTGATGAGGAGCAGCGTTTTGGCGTTACTCACAAGGAGAAGATTAAACAGCTTAAGACTAATGTAGACGTAATTACACTTACTGCGACACCTATTCCCAGAACGCTTCATATGAGCCTTATCGGTATACGCGATATGAGCGTGTTAGAGGAGGCTCCTGTTGACAGAAGGGCAATCCAGACATATGTGCTTGAGCATGACTATGAGCTTGTTAGGGAAGCTATAAGGCGTGAGCTTGCCAGATGCGGACAGGTATATTATGTTTATAATAAGGTTAACAACATAGAAGAAATAGCAAGAGAGCTCATACAGATAGTACCGGAGGCCAGAATAGAATATGCTCATGGGCAGATGCCGGAGCGTCAGCTTGAGGAAATCATGTACAGGTTCATAAATCATGAGATTGATGTGCTTGTGTGCACAACAATTATTGAGACAGGTCTTGATATACCAAATGCAAACACAATGATAATTCATGATGCAGACAAATTCGGACTTGCTCAGCTATATCAGCTGCGTGGAAGAGTAGGACGTTCTGATAGGAGTGCGTACGCATTTTTGACCTATAGAAGAGATAAGCTGATAAAGGAAACAGCTGAGAAACGATTGAAGGCAATAAGAGAATTTACTGACCTTGGCTCAGGAATCAAGATATCAATGAAGGATCTTGAGATACGAGGAGCCGGCAATGTATTAGGCGCGGAGCAGTCAGGTCATATGGAGGCTGTAGGCTATGATTTATATTGCAAGATGCTAAATGATGCAATTAAGGAGCAGAAGGGCGAGAAGACTAAGGAGCGATTTGAAACAACTGTGCAGCTTCCGTTTGACGCACTTATTCCTGCCGATTATGTTAAGAATGAATTTATTAAGCTTGATTTATATAAGCGTATTTCCCAGATAGAAGACGAGGAGAGCTACGAGGATATAATAGATGAGCTGACTGACAGATTTGGAGATATTCCAAAGGAGACTATGAATCTTCTTGATATGGCACTTATAAGGTCAAAAGCAAATAAGTGTTATATTACAAGCATAGCTATTACGCAAAATGAGATTCGCTTTGGAATGTATGCAAATGCTAGTATTGATACAGCGTCAATTGACGGAATGCTACAAAACTATCGTGGCAGGATGCGATTTGAGGTAGGTAAAACACCATATTTTATTGTGAATCCCGGTCGCATGGGCGAGAAGGATATTTGGAAAGAAGTGGAAAATGTAATAGAAGCCATTTCGTCTCTTGTAATTAATGGATAATGGATATAAAATGTTGTTGTTATATACACATGGAGGAATGCATTTTGAAAAGATTTCTATATATTATCAGCTTGCTGCTTATACTTGTTATGATGGCGGGCTGCGGCGACGAGACAGCTGCCGAGGATGGAAGATACGTTGTATTTAAGTATAACAAACAGGATATTTATCTTGATGAGGTATATATATATGCTCAGACAACAATAGAGGAATATGAGCAAAAATACGGCAAGAGCGTATGGAAAGAGAATATTGAAACGGACGAGGGTATAGAGATTGATACGGCTGATGCTGCAAGAAAAGAAGTTATTGCTAATATTGTAAAGACTAAGACACTTGTTAGTAAGGCGGATTCATTTGGCATCAAGCTTACAGAGAATGAGAAGCAGGACCTGGAGCTTAAGGCAGATGAGTTCTATGCGGGACTTACTGATGAACAGATAGCAGAAGTTGGTATGCAAAGAGATACAATTGCAACAGTTCTTAAGGAGAATGCTCTTGCGAAGAAGGTATATGAATATGTCATGAGAGATAGCGGAACTGAGGTATCTATGGAACAGGCGAGAATGACGACCTTTTATGATATGTTCTTCGAATGCTATAGCAAGGATGAGTTTGGTAATATAGTTGTATATTCCGCTGAGAAGATAAAAGAACAGAAGGAAAAGGCAGATAAAGCATATAAGAGCATATCTTCTGAAGTAGATAATCCTGATTTAAATATTGCCTTCCTTGGCTATACTTATGATTTAAAATATGCAGGCAGTCATACCATGAGTAAGGAAGATATAATAGAAACTTATGGACAAGAGGTGCTAGATGCATTATATGGCATGGAAAATGGTCAGATTTCTAACGTCATTGAGACAGAGTATGGATATCATATATTCCAGATGACAGCCATAACCGATGAGAAGGCGACAGAAGAAAATAAAAAACAGCTTACAGAGAAAGCTGATCAGGAATACTATGCAAATCTCATTACCACATGGATTACAGAGCTTGACAAGAATTACAGCTACAGTAAAAGAGTGGATAATGAGATTTACAGTAAAATACAATTCAAATAAGAATTATTTCGTGCCGGTGGAACCGAAACCACCGGCACCTCTTATTGTATCGCTTAATTCATCAGTTTCATGAAAGATTCCGGTAATGTAAGGTGCTATAACCAACTGTGCAATACGCTCGTTTGGCTCGATGGATACAGAAGTGTTACTATGATTGTGGAGTGCAACCATTATCTCGCCACGATAATCGGCATCAACGACACCAACCTTATTAGCCGGTGCAAGTCCCTTCTTAGAAGCAAGTCCGCTTCTTGCATATATAAGTCCTGCATATCCAACAGGTATCTCCATTGCAATCCCTGTATGTATCAGAATGGTCTCACCAGGGGCAAATGTAACCGGCTCAGTAATACATGCATATAAATCAGCACCGGCAGCATATTCTGAACCATATGTTGGAATAGTAGCATTTTCGTTTAATTTCTTTACATTGATATCATATGAAGTCATTTTAGAAAAACCTTCCTTTCTCATCCCATAATACAACCTTGTTTTGTGCAAGAGACTTTGGCACATCTATTATTCTTTGGTTTGTAGAGCCTCTAAAACGAATATTCAGGCTCTTCTCCTCCTCGATATATTCACCATCAACGATTACGTCGATGTAGCTAAGCAGTGATGGTGTGAAATCCCATTGGTGAATCATCTTGCCCATAATATCCTTCTCGAAATCATAGCCTGTATAGCACCATATAGTCTTATCAGGATATGTCTCTTTATATTTCTTCACAAGAGGAAGAATTCCCTGCTGATTGACAAATTCAAGCGGCTCGCCACCAAGCAGTGAAAGGCCTGTAATGTGTGTAGCATCAGAGGCTTTGATAATATAATCTAATTCTTTGTCGGTAAATGGCTTACCATAATTGAAATCCCATGTCTCAGGATTAAAGCAATTCTTGCAATGGTGAGTGCAACCTGATACAAATAATGAAACTCGTATGCCGACTCCATTAGCAACATCGCATAATTTTATATCTGCATAATTCATAAAAACCCTCCATAAATTAAGTATGGCCTGCGTTGCCCTCTACGACATGCAGACCATACAAATTGAAATTATTAATGCACATAGTTAATAGCAGATAATTTCAGATTCTTAAATTTCAAAGATATAATAAATATATCTACTAACATTGTAGCTTACATTATTATATAATGCAAGCTGTTTTTTTAGGGACCTGCACATTTTTATAGATGTAATACTCTTGAACCGATTTCCTTTGTCTTGCCGACATTCCAGAAGTTCTCTCCCAGATATCCGCAGGTTCTTCTTGTTACGTTCATCTTGTCGTGGTCCTTGTTGCCGCACTGAGGACATTCCCAATCACCGGCATCATTTATGATTATCTCGCCATCGTAGCCACATACATGACAATAATCTGATTTTGTATTAAACTCAGCATACTGAATATTGTCATATATGTATCTGACTACTTCTGCAAGAGCATCAAGGTTGTTACGCATATTTGGAATCTCAACATATGAGATAGCACCACCGGATGAAATTGTCTGGAACTGGCTCTCAAATCTGAACTTGCTAAATGCATCAATCTTCTCACGAACATCTACATGGTAAGAGTTTGTATAGTAGCCCTTATCTGTTACATTAGCAATTGTTCCAAAACGCTCCTTATCAATACGTGCAAATCTGTAGCAAAGGCTCTCTGCAGGAGTACCATATAAGCCAAAGCCAAGACCTGTATCTGCTTTCCATTTATCACAGGCTGCACGAAGGCGATTCATGACAGCGAGTGCAAATTTCTCTCCCTCAGGAGTTGTGTGGCTTACGCCACGCATAAGCATTGTAGTTTCATATATACCAATATATCCAAGAGATATAGTTGAATATCCGTTGTGAAGAAGAGGATCAATAACCTCACCCTTCTTAAGTCTTGCAATAGCACCATACTGCCAATGAACAGGGCTGACATCAGAGGTTGTACCCTCGAGTGCTCTGTGACGGCACATAAGCGCATCGTAGCAAAGCTGTAATCTCTCATCAAGCAATGACCAGAATTTCTCGTCATCACCCTTAGCGAGAATACCAATCTGAGGAAGATTAATACTAACAACACCCTGATTGAAACGTCCTTCCCACTTATATTCGCCATTCTCATCCTTCCAAGGTGAAAGGAATGAACGGCAACCCATACATGAGAATACATTGCCTTCGTAGTTCTCACGCATCTTCTTAGCTGAGATATAATCAGGATACATTCTCTTAGCAGAACACTTAATTGCCATCTTGGTGATGTAATCATATTTGCCACCCTTTAAGCAGTTGTGCTCATCAAGAACATAAATAAGCTTAGGGAAAGCAGGTGTAACGTAGACACCCTTCTCGTTCTTAATGCCTTCAAGTCTCTGACGAAGGATTTCTTCTATAATCATGGCGTTTTCTTCAACGTACTCATCATCCGGAACAAGGTTAAGGAAGAGAGTAACAAATGGAGACTGGCCATTAGTAGTCATAAGTGTATTAATCTGATACTGAATTGTCTGAACACCTGAGCGAAGCTCGTCGTAAAGTCTTTCGCTGATTAAAGTATTCAATGTTTCCTCATCTATCTTATCGCCAAATGAAGCTCTGTAACGTGCTTCATATTTCTCACGGCTCTTTCTTAAGTACTTTCCAAGATGTCTTACATCAACTGACTGACCACCGTACTGGCTTGATGCAACTGATGCAATGATCTGTGTTACGATTGTACATGCAACCTGGAAGCTCTTAGGACTCTCGATAAGCTTGCCATTCATAACTGTTCCATTATCAAGCATATCACCGATATTAATAAGGCAGCAGTTGAATATTGGCTGAAGGAAATAATCTGCATCGTGGAAATGGATTGCTCCTTCGCTGTGAGCCTTAGAAATCTTCTCAGGAAGAAGGAGTCTCTTTGTAAGGTCCTTTGATACTTCTCCTGCAATAAGGTCTCTCTGTGTAGATGCTACAGTAGCATTCTTATTAGAATTCTCTTCCATAACATCTTTATTTCTATTCTGAATAAGGCTTAATATGGAATCGTCCGTTGTGTTAGCCTTTCTGATAAGTTCACGGCTATATCTATATATAATGTAAGTTTTAGCAAGAACAAATTTACCTTCGGCCATAAGGTTCTGCTCGATAATATCCTGAATATCCTCAACAAGCATTCTCTTTCTGTTCTTTGCTTCGATTCCGCATACGATTTCTTCGATTTTCTCTTCACTGATTTTCTCAGATGGTTCAACCTCTGCATTGGCCTTCTGGATAGCAACAACAATCTTGCTTCTATCGAATGAAACGGCACGACCATCTCTCTTAATTACCTGCATTTTATCTCCTCCATAAACCCCTAAATATTGAGCATTGTATTGTCTGTGGACTCTATATATGGTATGCTGCTGTAAAAAAGTCGAAAAAAATTAACGATTTTATTAGCTATAGGGCTTTTAAATCGTTTCACATACCAAGCAATCCCTGACAGATATTGATTATAGCATTGAGCTTATTATTTGTCTATATGAAAACACAAAATATTGGAAAAAGTATTAAAAAAAATACAATATATTGGTATGATTGTAAAAAAGTGACATTTTTAAAGAATGAGGCGACGGAGTATGCCTTGATAATTGTGAATTGTGACTTGATGAAGGCTTATGTGATATGTATTTGGCTAAAATGATGTGAAATATAAGTGAAATATAGTAAAATACTTTATTTTTTATTAGAAATATGATATAACCCTAGAATAGGTGGTTTTTCATCTTATTATTTAGTCGGATATTTCCTTCTATAATAATAGATGGCTTTCAGCTAAATTAATTAAGGAAAAATTGAGGTAATAATAATGAAGAAATTTGGTAAGACACTTGTTCTTGCGGCAGCACTTGCAATGAGTATGTCATTTGTAACCGGTTGTGGCGAGAAGAAAAAGGAATCGGGTACAATATCTGAATCAAATACTACTACTGAAGGTCAGTCAGAGGCGGTAGACACGACAGGTATGAGTCAGCAGGAATATATAGAGTATTATGCTAAGAATGTAACACTTGGAGCATATACAGGTATAAAGTATGAGAATGGTAACATAGAGGTTACAGATGAAGAGGTTCAGAATGAAATAGACAGCTTTGTCAGAACATATACAACATATGAAGAGGATAAAGAGAGTGAGGCTAAGCTTGGCGATACAGTAAATATTGATTTCGTTGGAACTATCGATGGCGTTGAATTTGAAGGCGGTAATACACAGGGCGCAGGTTACGACTTAATTTTGGGAACTCATTCATTTATAGATGATTTCGAGGATCAGATAGTAGGACATAAGCCGGGTGAGACATTTGACGTTAATGTAACATTCCCTGAGGATTACGGTCAGGAGAGCCTCAACGGCAAGGATGCGGTATTTGAGACAACACTCAATTATATTAAGATACCTATTGAAGCTGAGTATAATGATGAGCTTGTTGCAGCAAACACTTCCTATTCTAATACAACAGACTATGAGAATTCTATCAGAGAGCAGTTACAGAAGACAAAAGAGGCAAATGCACTCGCAAGCGCACAGAACATTGTTATGGTAACAGCAATTAATAACGCTACAATTGAATCTATGCCTACAGAGGAGATTTCAGCACTTGCTGCCAAGATTAGAGAGTCTGTGGAAGCACAGGCACAGGCTAATAATATTGATTATGAAACTTTTGCTCTATATTACTACGGATATGACAATGTAGATGAATTTAATGAATACATCGATTCTGTATGTGAAGAGAACATGAAAGAGAAGATGGTAGTATGTGCCATCGCCTTGAAGGAAGGTATTACCGTAACTGATGAAGAGCAGAACGCATTTGTAACAAATATGGCAAATGAGATGGGTTATTCAGAGGACGATATAAGAAGCCAGTATACTGACCAGGATATTATGTATTATACACTTGCAGAAAAGGTAATGCAGTTTATGATGGATAATGGTGAGAACACAGCAATTGAGAATACATCAGAGGATGCTTCATCAGAGGATGCTTCTGAGGCTGAGGCTGCTGAGTAGGAGAAATAATTATTAAGGATTTCTTATACGATTAGAAATACTAAAGCATATATTATAAAGGAGAAATAACATGAGGAAGATAAAAATGGTGGCTCTTGGAACCGTAATGGTTCTTGCATTGGGAATGTTATCAGGCTGTGGTAAAAACGATATAGGTACTATGAAGAGATTTGCTAAGTGTGCTGATGTAACAGGATATACAGGAGTTGAGTATGTTCCTGAGTCAAGAGAGGTTACACAGGATGAGATAGATGATGCAATAGATAGCTTCTGTAACGATAATTCAGTTACAACACAGGATAAGACAAGCGAAATTGCATCAAGTGATGTAGTAAATATTGACTATGTTGAGAAGATTTCAGGTGTAGAGCATAACAGACAGAGTGACTATGAAATTACTATTGGTAATGATGAAATAATCCCGGGCTTTGATGATCAGATTATCGGAGAGAAGGGTGGAAGCATTAAGAAGTTTAAGCTGACATATCCTGATGATTATGAAGATACACAGGTTGCCGGACTTGAGGCAGAATTCGAAGTAACTGTTAATTATATATCAGTAACAACAATTCCGGAATACAATGACGAGCTTGTGAAGAAAGCTACAGATGGTGAGTATACAACAACAGCTGACTATACAAAGCACCTGACAGAGGAGCTTCAGAATGACAGAAACGATGAAGCTGACGAGGCTGAGAGAACAGATGTATTACAGACAATTATTGATAAGACTGAGATTACAAAGTATCCGCAGAATGAAGCTGATGAGTATACTAAATCTGTAATACAGAATATGGAATCTGCAGCGCAGAATTATCAGATTGATTTACAGACATATCTTATGTATTTCTACGGTTATGATAACGAAGCAGATTTCATGAAATTCCTTACAGAGACTGTAGAATCTGTAATGAAGGAGAAGATAGTAGTAAGTTCAATAGCATATAAGGAGAATCTTGTTGCAACAGATGATGACATTGCTGCATACAAGAAGGAGTTTATGGAAAAGAATGGTATTGAGGATGAAGCTACTATAGATGAATACTATACTAAGAACGATTTAGAGTTCTACGCAACAGAAGAGAAGGTTCTTGATTTCCTTATGGAGAATGCAGTTCAGGTTGAGGAGAAAACAGACGATACTGAGGAAGCTTCAACAGAGGAATAGAATATAGGTAATAATTATAAAACCGGCGATATCGCAATATCGATATCGCCGGTATTGTTATGTTGACATATTGTGAAATCTAAACTAAAATTAAGATATGTTTGTTGGCATAGCCGGCGATGTAATTTATGGCAGGAATGAATTGATATTTCTTGCGCAAAAACTGATTTTTCAGTAAGAAGGGAGATTTGGAAATGAAAAAAGGTATAGCAAAAAGATTATTATGCTATGTAGCCTTAGCTGGTGCCCTGGTACTTGGTAAAGGGGCAGTAGTTAATGCAGCTACGACAACATCAGAAGATGTAACTGATGAAGCAGAACTTTCCGAAGTAGATTATGCTATTGGAATGGATTTTAATGTTTACAATTATGGTGATGAATACACCGGAATTAATTTTAGTGGAAATGCTCCATACTACAAGTTGTATATTAATAATGTGTTGTTTAAATCAGGCCAGGGCAATCAATGGGGTGGATATTTTTCACACTATGATAGCATTTCAATTAAAATTGGTGCTACATATACATTTAAGGCTGAGGTATATGATGACACAAATAAGCTTGTAAAATCACAGACAACCAGTATCAAAGTTAATTTCCCTGCATTTACAGGTAAGGGAGAAACAAAAGTAGAAGGTACAACATATTATGATAGTGAAGGCCATACAACAGGTTTTAGAAAACCATATGTAACTGTGCATATTCCTACTAAGGGATATAACTCTCAGCTATATGAAATATACCGCGCAGAAGGAAAAGCTACAAACCCATATATTAAGGTTGGTGATATAACTGCTTATGGTACTATATACTATAGTGATTATAGTGTAGAGCCTGGCAAGAAATATTTCTATAAGGCTTGTCCTGTTTCAGGAACAGATGAATTTGTATCTACTTCGGTAAAAGGAGCTATGTCTTCGGTTCTTCCTATCACTATTAGCGGACCAAGCACAGAAGCATCGCTTGATTACAATGTCGATGGTATTCGCATATCTGCATGGAATTATACATGTGCAAGCCATTTTGAGATATATCGCTCAACAAATGCGAAGAAGGGATACAAGCTTATTGCAACTACATCTGATACTAGTTATCTTGATAAGGATGTAAAGGTAGGAAGTACATATTATTATAAGCTTAAGCCTGTATATTATGATGTTAATACAAAGAAGGCATATAAAGGAAAGTTTACTGAGCCACTTGGTGCTAAGCTCATAATTGGATGCTACAGCATTTATGCTAAGCAGATTAGCAACACATCTGTTTCCGTAACCTGGGATAAAGCTGCAAATGCTGATTCTTATGAGATATGGGCTAAAAATGAAAGTTATGCCGGAGATGCATACAAAAAAGTAGGTTCAACTACCGGTACAAAGTATGTAGTTAGAGGGCTAAGCAAAACAGATAAGTATTCATTCTTTGTTAAGGCTGTTAAGAAATCCGGTGGCGTAGAAAAGTATTTTGTAAGTGGTGCAGACTATGTAGATATGGGCTTCCATGCTGTAGAATATGTATTTGCTGCAAAAAGGAGTTCAAAGCTTAGCGCTGATGGAAAGACACTCTCAATTACTACAACAATACAATGGGATAGAGTATTCGGCGCAAAAGGATATATCATAGAGGCTTTTGATAATAACCAGAACAAGCTTGTCACACTTAAGAAGATTAAGAAGAATTCTACAACAAAGTTTAAGATAACTAACGTATTCAACAAAAATGGCAAATCAAAGTATGAATATGTGCGTGTTACTGCATACAAGGGCAAGGAAACTAAACCGGGTTATGATGAATATATATTAAAAACATTCCCTGCAGTTAAGGGCTTAAAGATTAAGAAGAATAGCGCAACAAGTGCAGTGATTTCATGGAAGAAGGTTTCCGGTGCTAAGGAATACTCAATTTATCGAAATGCTCCAACAGGTGAAATGATATGCCTTGGAACTACAGCATCAACAAAATTTGTAGATAAGTATTTCACCCCTGGAGTTAACTATGCATATTCAGTACGTTGTAGCAATAATGATTTTGGTTTATATGAGGCTGATTCTTCGTATGTATCATATAATCATTTACTCCCTGCTCCTACAGTTAAGAGTGTAGTCAATGTTTCAGGTAAGTCAGCTAAGGTTACATGGAATAAGGCAGCATATGCTACAAAATATGTTATTTACCGTTCAACATCAAAGAAGGGAACATACAAGAAGGTTGCTACTGTTACTTCTGATAAGACATCATATGTAGATAAGAAGCTTACTAAGGGTAAGACATACTACTACAAGATTACAGTTGAAGCTGTAAATGATGCAGGTATTAAGGTAACATCAAAGGCTTCAAATGTAAAATCAGTAAAGATTAAGAAATAAACTACATATAATCAAAACAAATAAATGTGTCCCTCGAAGGCAGAACTTAATATGATTTGCCTTTTGAGGGACAATTTTTTGCGGTGGATTTATGATGTATGCAGTACAATTGTAGAAATGGTTGACATTGTCATATAAAAAGTTTATTATATTTACGTTCTGTGTATGAACAAGAATGCGGAAGTGGCGGAATTGGCAGACGCGCAGGCTTCAGGTGCCTGTGGTAGCAATATCGTGTGGGTTCAAGTCCCATCTTCCGCATTAATATTTTTTGAGGAGGTAGTCAGTCATGGCTGAAAAAAAACAGGTAGTTACTTATTCAGGTCTTAAGAAAATCGAGGAAGAGTTACAGGATTTAAAGGTTAATAAACGTAGAGAGATAGCTGCTAAGATAAAAGAAGCCAGAGAACAGGGCGACTTATCAGAGAATGCTGAATATGATGCTGCTAAGGACGAGCAGAGAGATATAGAAAACAGAATTGAGCAGTTAGAGGCAATTCTTAAGAATGTTGAAGTTGTTGACGAGGATGAAGTTGATACAGAGGTAGTTGGTATTGGATGTACCGTTAAGGTATATGACTATGAGTTTGACGAGGAAGTAATTTATGATATAGTTGGTTCAACACAGGCTGACATTATGAATAACAAGATATCAGACGAATCACCGGTTGGTGTTGCATTAAAGGGAGCTCGCGTAGGCGATGAAGTTACAGTTGAAGCTCCGGATGGTGATTTCAAATACAGAGTCCTTGAGATTAAGAGACAGGAGCAGTAATATGGCAGAGAATAACAATCAGGAAAAGGTTCAGGATCTTAACCAGCTTAGAAAGGTTCGTAGAGAGAAGCTTGCAAATCTTCAGGCTGAGGGCAAGGATCCATTTCAGATAACAAAATATGATGTGGACACTCATGCAAATGAGTGCAAGGAAAAATATGATGAATACGAAGGCAAGGATGTAAGTATTGCCGGAAGACTTATGGCAAAGCGTGTCATGGGTAAGGCTTCATTCTGCAATGTTATGGATATTTCCGGGAACATTCAGTGCTACGTAGCCAGAGATGACATAGGTGAAGAACCATATAAGGCATTCAAGAAGATGGACATCGGTGATATCGTAGGCGTTAAGGGAACAGTATTTACAACTAAGATGGGAGAGATTTCTATTCATGTTAAGGAGATTACCCTTCTTACAAAGAGTCTTCAGATTCTCCCTGAGAAGTTCCACGGCCTTACAGATACTGATGTAAGATACAGACAGAGATATGTTGACCTTATTATGAACGAAGAGTCTAAGAAGACATTTATCACACGTTCAAGAATAATAAGTGAGATTAGAAGATACCTTGATGGCCAGGGCTTCCTTGAGGTTGAGACACCTATGCTTGTTTCAAATGCCGGCGGCGCTGCAGCAAGACCATTTGAGACACATTACAATGCTTTGAATGAAGACGTTAAGCTTCGTATTTCACTTGAGCTTTATCTTAAGAGACTTATTGTAGGTGGCCTTGAGAAGGTTTATGAGATTGGAAGAGTGTTCCGTAACGAGGGTGTTGATACAAGACACAATCCGGAATTTACTCTTATGGAATTATATCAGGCATATACAGATTACTACGGCATGATGGATCTTACTGAGAATTTATTTCGCCATCTTGCAGAGACTGTATGTGGTACAACAAAGATTAAATATGGTGATATTGAGCTTGATTTCGGTAAGCCATTTGAGCGTATCACAATGAATGATTGTATAAAGAAATACACTGGTGTAGATTTTGATACAGTGGCAGATGATGCTGAAGCAAAGAAGCTTGCTGACGAGCATCATGTTGAATATGAGGACCGCCATACAAAGGGCGATATCATCAACTTATTCTTTGAGGAGTTCTGTGAGGCTAATCTTATCCAGCCTACATTTGTAATGGATCACCCACTTGCAATTTCTCCACTTACAAAGAAGAAGCCGGAGGATCCTGAGAAGGTTGAGCGTTTTGAATTATTCATCAACACTTGGGAGATGTGTAACGCATATTCAGAGCTTAACGATCCAATCGACCAGCGTGAGCGTTTTGCTGCTCAGGATGCAGCATTTGCTGCAGGCGATGAGGAAGCAAACCACACAGACGAGGACTTCTTAAATGCCCTTGAAGTCGGCATGCCTCCAACAGGCGGTATCGGATATGGTATCGACAGACTTGTAATGCTGCTCACTGATAGTGCAGCGATAAGGGATGTATTGCTGTTCCCGACGATGCGCCAGGAAAAATAATTCGTATATCCGCGATAATCCTAGATAAGACATCATACCATTACAATACAACACTTATCATACGATTTTGAGAAATATCTTGGATAATAATGGATTATGAGGGATTTTTTGAAAAATTATCTTGGATGATAATGGACAGATAACAAATAAGTAAAAAATGAATATTGAAATGAGAATGAGCTACAGATGAACTTCTGAGTTGATTCAAGTGACGATAAGAAAAGGCATTTCGTACATTAGTAGAGATACTATGACGGAATGCCTTTTTTGTGTTTTGGAAATATTTAATTTAATGGAGGATTGTTGATGAACAGATCAAAAGAAGAATTGAGTAAGTGCAGATTTATGACTTATGAAGAAGGAGGAATGTATTACGGGATTGGCTGGGTCCGATTTCGAAAAATAGCAAGAAAAGCAAATGCAGTGTTTCGCATGGGGAAAAGATATCTTGTTGTTAAAGAGGTATTGGATAAGTATTTTGAGGAAAATGGAAAGGGGGATTTTTTAAATGGCACGACGAACAAAGAAGGAAATTCAAGAAATTAGTAAAGAAGTCAAAAACGGAATTAAAAGATTTGTCAGATATCAAGAAGGTGCAGATTTATATTCGATGGGATTACATACATTTCAACAATTGTCTAAAGAAGCAGGAGCAGTATATAAGATAAGAGGTATTGCTTTGGTTAATACAGAGGTTTTCGAAGATTTTCTGGAAAATTTCAGAGAACCAGCTGAGTATTAATCATTCTATGAAATGAATTATGCATTTTCTATCATTCTACGGAATATCGCAAATTAGTAATGGGGTATAAAATGGGGACATAATTGAATAGCAGTTACAGGAAAGGAAAATTCCGGTGTATTCCAGACAAGATATCAGTCGAGGCTTGCCACAAGAGTTGAGGGACCAAGAGGAGAAGATGGAGCGAGTCAGGAGAGGTAATAATATGGCGGAAGGATAATAAACCACAAGGGTATAGCAATATTTCCCGATTCTCGAAAAGGCAGTAGAGAAGATAGTTTCTAGTAATAGAGGCGTCGTGAACGCATAAGCGACTTTCTTGTAATTCCCTTGTATGCGGGGCGATGAGGTGGCTGTAGGGCTGACGCATACAAATACATAACAGTATTGTTTATAATAAGGAGGCATGTAAAATGATAAATCAAAATACAGTAGTTGTGGCTATTGACCACGGTTGGGCAAATATGAAGACGGAACAAGATGTGTTTACTTCTGGTGTGAGTGAAATTACAACAGAGCCAGCATTGTATAACGATGTTTTGGAATACGAAGGAAAGTATTATAAAATCGG
>JAEDHX010000002.1 GCA_016296785.1 Coprococcus sp.
TGGGATGTCGTGTGCAGCCATTACCTGTGCAAGGTCTTTTCTGTTCTGCATCTTACCATTTGAATCACTTCCAACAGGAGTTGTTGTTGTGTCAGCGTACATAGGTGTTGCTGATGAACGCTGGATACCGGTATTCATGTAAGCACCGTTATCATAGCAGACATATACCATGTCGTGACCACGCTCCATAGCACCTGAAAGTGACTGGAGTCCGATATCGTATGTACCACCATCACCACCAAAGGTAATGAATTTATATGTCTCGTCTAATTTTCCTCTCTTCTTAAGTGCATGATAAGCTGTTTCTACACCTGATAGAGTAGCACCGGCATTCTCAAATGCATTATGTATATAGCTGTCCTCGTATGATGTATAAGGATACATAAAGGTTGATACCTCAAGACATCCTGTTGCATTACCAATAACAGCCTTATCGCCCTCATGAAGGGCACGAAGTACAGTTCTTACTGCAATAGTACCGCCACACCCTGCACACATTCTATGACCCGGAGCAAGACGCTCAGGCTTATTCATTACTTCTTTAAAATTATATGCCATTTCATCTTACCTCCTATTTTCTAAGTCCTATATATTGATACTGTGGAATCTTTGTTCCGTTATTAATCATATCTTCAAGCTGGGCAAATACCATCTTTGCACTGTCAGTTGTGTAATCACGACCACCAAGACCGTAGATATAGCTGACTGCCTTAGTTGTTGCACCTTTATCATATAGGTGTTCCTTAACCTCTGCTGAGAGAGGTCCGCCACCGGCTCTGAAGCCTTCGCTTCTGTCAAGAATTGCAACGGCCTTAGTATTAGCAAGAGCCTTGGCAATCTCTTCGCCAGGGAAAGGCCTGAATACACGAAGCTTGAGAAGACCAACCTTCTTGCCTTCGCTTCTTAATTCATCTATAGCATCCTTTGTTGTTCCTGCTGCTGAGCCAATCATAACAATTGCATAATCAGCATCTTCCATGCAGTACTCTTCAAAGAAACCATATTTTCTTCCGGTAATCTCTTCAAATTCCTTTGCAACATCAAGAATAACCTTCTTTGCATTCTTCATTGCTTCATTTTGTGCCATCTTTGTCTCCATATAGAATGGAGAAGTTGCATATGGACCAAGTGCCATAGGCATCTTTGGATTTAATAAATAATTCTCAGGCTCATATGTACCGACAAATGCTTTTACCTTATCATCTTCGATAAGCTCGATATTCTCAACGGCGTGGCTTGTTATGAAACCATCCTGACATATCATAATAGGAAGACGCACATCCTTATGCTCTGATATTCTGTATGCCTGAACAAAGTTATCATATGCTTCCTGATTATTCTCAGCATATATCTGAATCCATCCTGTGTCTCTTGCACCCATACTGTCTGAGTGGTCACAGTTGATGTTGATAGGCCCTGACAAAGCTCTGTTTACGAGAGCGAGAGCAAGTGGAAGTCTGTTTGATGCTGCTACATATAATTCCTCCCACATAAGTGCCATACCACATGATGAAGTAGCTGTAAGAGTACGGCAGCCGGCAGCTTCTGCACCAATAGCTGCACTCATGGCGCTATGTTCACTTTCTACAGGAATAAATTCTGTGTCAATTTCACCATTTGATACAAATGTTGAGACAAACTGAGGTATCTCTGTTGAAGGAGTAATAGGGAATGCAGGCATAACATCAGGATTAATCTGTTTTATTGCATGAGCGACTGCCTCATTACCTGATAAACGTTCTCTGATTGACATTTATTTACCCTCCTTCATTGTTATTGCACCGAATTTGCACTGATATGCACATATACCACAGCCTTTGCAGTGGTCAAGGTCAAATGCAAGTCTCTTTCCGCTAATCACAGGAATACAGCTGTCCGGACAAACAGGTGCACATAAAAGACAATGTACGCATTTGCTGTCATCTAATACAGGAGTAGATGTTCTCCATTCACCTGTATTAAAAGCTTTAGAAGTACCGCCTCCGTATACCTGGTTACCTAATGTAATATCCTGCCATTTACTTTTCTCATGTACTTTACTGATATCTGTTCTCATTATTTTGTTACCTCCTTGAAAGCAAGCTTCAAGGCATTCATATTGCCTTCTATTACTTCCGGCTTCTTAGCAAATTTATGCTCGTATTCCCCACGCATATCTCTAAGGAAATCTTCTTCATTCATAACACCGCTGACAGAAACTATTGCAGCAAGCATTGGTGAATTAGGGAAATTCTTACCTAGTGTCTGCATTGAGATTTCTCTTGCGTCAAGAGTATATACTTTTCCTTTATAGCCATTTAAAAGTGGTGCTATTTCATCAGCACTCTTTGGAGTATTAACAATAATTGCACCATCCTCACGAAGTCCTGCAGTTACATCTACAGCTCCAATTAGAGATTCGTCAACAACTACTACATACTGTGGAGTATAGATATTAGAATGAACTCTGATTGGGCTGCTGCTTATTCTGTTATAAGCTGTAATTGGAGCACCCATTCTCTCAGGTCCGTATTCAGGAAAGCCCTGAACATATTTACCAGTCTTAAATGCAACATCTGCAAGCAGAAGTGCGGCTGTTTTAGCACCCTGGCCACCACGGCCGTGCCATCTGATTTCGATAGTATCTTTCACTTTTTACATCTCCTATGAATCTCAAGTTTAGAGTGATATGTAATACTGAAAATGCTTACGCATCCAATTAAATACATAATCTTATTGATTATAACATGAATAAAATATATGTAAAGAATAATTTTATTGAAAATATCCATTTTGGCAATAAAATTTTTGGTTTATTTATTAAATGTGGAGAAAATTTATAACATTGAATTGGCGTATGAAGGAAAATAATCAGAAACTTCATTGGATGAATTGGCTAATCATAATAAATCGATTTTATTAGCTTTACCTTAGGAGGATGTAAATGACTATATGCAAAATATATGTAAAATTATGAGTTTGCCATGTATAAGATATATGAAGTACATGTAATTTTTATACTGCTGTGTTGATATAGTATATATATTGTAGTATTCTTATTTTACACATGATGTGCAAATAGAGTGGCTGAATTATAAACAAGTGTTAAGCTATAGTATATTTTGACATTTTGACATTTTTGGGGGTTGAAAAATTGAGTAAAAAAGAAATATCAAAATACATATTTTATTTCATTATTATTGCTCTTGCAATTTTCTTTTGTTCATACAAATTTGGCAAATGGAAATATAAAGAGACATATAGTATGGAAGAGTTCTACAGTAACATAGCTGAGGATAATCTTGATTTCAAGAAACATGGCTACTATGTATTTGATTTTGAACCTGATGAGCTTGATTATGACACAATATTGTCAAATGCAATAGAGAAGGATCCGTATAGGGGTAGTAATTTCTATGGCTATGAATATACATATAAGATTAAAGATGGAAGATATTACCTGGATATAGATTATAAGTATTATATTAACAAAATAAAATATGTCCTTTCCGACATCAGAATATCACTTATATGCAACAAGATTAAGAAACTTAGCGATTATGAGAAGATTAAGGCAACTCATGATTACATAGTAAGATATTGCGAGTACAGCTATGCAGGTAGTGGTGCATATAATACGCTTTATCAGGGCCTTGCTGCATGTAACGGATATGCACTTTCCTTTTATCGTATCATGGAGAAATCAGGAATACCTGTTACCTTTGAAACAGGTGACAGCCATGGATGGAATGCTGTATATTTGGATGGTTATTGGTACAATATTGATTTGACCTGGGATGACTTGGGTGGCAGGAATGTTTCATATGATTATTTCCTTAAGTGTGATGCAGATTTTAAGGGGCATGAGCATGGCTCATCTGATGCTCCGAAATCATATGAAGTAACGGGGAAAACTGCTGAGGAATACTACAAGATGTTTCCTCACTATCAGATGTACTATTATTTATGTATATTCTTATTTATTGCGGCTGTAATTGTTATTTTTTCGACGATATCCTATAAAAGGAGCAAGAAAAAAAGAGCAAAAAAGCTTGCAAGACAGAATGCTGAATATGAGGCAATGTTGAGACAGAGGGAAGAGGATGATAATTGGTAAAACATTCAAATGAGATTTGGAGGAATGTATTATGAGTATGTTTTTGGTTTTAGCGTTTCTTTTCTTTATAGGGTCTGTTATAGGCTGGATTCTTGAGGTGTTTTTCAGACGGTTTATATCATATGCGAACCCTGAAAAGAAATGGATTAATCCTGGATTTTGTACAGGGCCTTATCTTCCTTTATATGGTAGCGGCCTGTGTGTGCTATTTCTTGTTGCATCAATAGAGTCTGCCATTACAATTATTAATCCTTTTTGGAATAAAGTAATACTGTTTACTGTGATGGCAATTGCCATGACTATCATTGAGTATATCGCAGGTCTGATTGCTGTTAAGATTTTTCATGTAAGATTGTGGGATTACAGTAATGAGTGGGGCAATATACAGGGAATAATCTGTCCAAGATTTTCTGCGATGTGGGCAGTCCTTTCAGCATGTTATTACTTCTTTATTCATCCGCATATTATTGAAGCACTTATATGGCTTTCTAATAATCTTGCATTTTCTTTCTTTGTTGGATTGTTCTTTGGCTTCTTTATTATTGATGTTGTTCATTCTGCGCAGCTTATAGCTAAGCTTAAGCAGCTTGCAATTGAAAATGATATTATTGTAAAATATGAGAACCTTAAGCTCCAGATAAGAAATGCACATGAAAGAAATAAGAAAAAATATCATTTCTTTACACCATTTCGTTCTGAGATGTCACTTTCGGAGCATCTGAAAGAAATGAAGAATACGATAAAGAATCTTAAGAAGGATAATGAAACAAAATTATAAAATAATAAAAACGATTAAAGCTACTTTTAAAATCCCGTGCTATGTGTTATTATGACAAAAGCGCGGGATTTTGTTCGCTAATACAACAATTTAAGACCGGGAGGAAAAGTATGATTAAATTATATGAAAATGGTGCATACCTTTTAAACGGAACAGAACTGATTGAGGATAATGCAGATGCAGCAAATGTGCTTGCGTCAAAGCTTGGTAATACCCCTGATAAGGCAGAGGCTGCTAAGAATACTATGGCATATGGAATCTTAGAACAGCATAATACATCAGGTAATATGGATAATCTTAAGATTAAATTCGATAAGATGACCTCACATGATATAACATTTGTAGGAATTATCCAGACAGCAAGAGCGTCAGGACTTAAGGAATTTCCTATACCATACGTACTTACAAACTGTCATAATTCACTTTGTGCAGTTGGTGGTACCATAAATGAAGATGACCATATGTTTGGTCTTTCTTGTGCTAAGAAATTTGGTGGTGTATATGTACCACCCCATCAGGCAGTTATTCACCAGTATGCAAGAGAGATGCTCGCTGAGTGTGGAGCTATGATTCTTGGTTCTGACTCACATACACGTTATGGTGCCCTTGGTACTATGGCAATCGGTGAAGGCGGCGGTGAGCTTGCAAAGCAGCTTCTTAAGAAGACATATGATGTTGCAAGACCGGGTGTTATAGCAATATACCTTGATGGTGAGGTTGCTAAGGGCGTAGGTCCTCAGGACGTTGCGCTTGCTATAATCGGAGCAACCTTTGGATGTGGATATGTTAAGAATAAGGTAATGGAGTTTGTTGGACCTGGTGTTGACAAGCTTTCTGCTGATTTCCGTATTGGTATAGATGTAATGACAACTGAGACAACATGTCTTTCTTCTATATGGAAAACAGATGACAAGATTAAAGAGTGGTATGATATACATGGCAGAAGCTACGCATATAAGGAGATGAAGCCTGGTGCTGTTGCATACTATGATGGCGTTTGCTATGTTGACCTTTCTAAGATTAAACCAATGATTGCTATGCCATTCCATCCAAGTAACACATATACTATTGAAGAATTAAATGCAAATCTTATTGATATACTTGATGATTGTGAGAAGAGAGCCCTTATAAGTCTTGATGGCAAGGTTGATTTCACACTTAAGGATAAGGTTCGTGATGGTAAGCTCTATGTTGAGCAGGGTATTATTGCCGGTTGTGCCGGTGGTGGCTTTGAGAATATATGTGCAGCGGCAGATATACTTAGGGGTAAGAGTATCGGTGCTGATGAGTTTACTCTTTCAGTTTATCCTGCAAGTACACCTATTTATATGGAGCTTGCCAAGAATGGTATGCTTGCTGACCTTATAGGTACAGGTGCTATTGTTAAGACAGCATTTTGTGGTCCTTGCTTTGGAGCGGGAGATACACCGGCTAACAATGCATTTTCTATCAGACATTCAACAAGAAACTTCCCTAACAGAGAAGGCTCAAAGGTTCAGAATGGTCAGATTTCTTCAGTTGCACTTATGGATGCTCGTTCAATCGCTGCAACAGCAGCTAATAAGGGCTACCTTACAGCAGCTACTGATATGGATGTTGAATATACAGGACCAAAGTACTACTTTGACAGCAGTATATATGAGAAGAGAGTATATGATGGCGTAGGCAAGGCAGATCCATCAGTTGAGATTAAATTTGGACCAAATATTAAGGATTGGCCGGAGATGGTTCCACTTACAGATAATCTTCTTCTTAAGGTTGCATCTGTTATTAACGACCCTGTTACAACAACAGATGAGCTTATTCCATCTGGTGAGACTTCGTCCTTCCGTTCAAATCCTCTCGGACTTGCTGAGTTCACACTCTCAAGAAAGGACCCGGCCTATGTTGGAAGAGCTAAGGCTATTCAGGCAGTTGAGAAGGTTCGTGAGCAGGGCGAGTGCATGGGTAAGGCTTTCCCTGAGATTAAAGAGGTTATGCATACAATTAAGGATAGATTCGAAGGCGTTTGTGGTGAGAATACCGGTGTTGGAAGCACAATATTTGCTGTTAAACCGGGAGATGGTTCTGCACGTGAGCAGGCTGCTTCATGCCAGAAGGTGCTTGGAGGCTGGGCTAATATAGCTAAGGAATATGCTACAAAGCGTTATCGTTCAAACCTTATTAACTGGGGTATGCTTCCATTAGTAATGGAGCAGGATTATGCCTTTGATAATGATGACTATATCTTTATTCCTGGTATAAAGGAAGCTGTTAAGAATAAGACAGAGGTTATTAAAGCATATGTTGTAAATAAGGATTTTGCTGAGCTTGATTTGAAGCTTGGAGAGCTTACAGATGATGAGAGACAGATTATCATGGATGGATGTCTCATTAACTACTATAAGTTCAACTAATTGCAATATAATGATAGGCAGACACAAGCCGGATGGTTTGTGTCTGTTTAATTTACGAATATAGAAATAAGGAGGTACAGTCAGAATGTTGTATATAGGTAATCATTTATCATCCTCAAAGGGCTTTTTAAATATGGGTAGAGAGGCTCTTAAGCTTGGAGCAAATACATTTGCGTTTTTTACACGTAATCCACGCGGTGGTGCGGCTCGTGATATTGACCCTGAAGATGCAAAGGCACTTGTAGCATTTATGGAGGAACATAAATTTGGCAAGCTTGTTGCGCATGCACCATATACTATGAATGTTTGTGCGGCAAAGGAGAATATAAGAAGCTTTTCTGTGGAAATGTTAATAGACGATTTGGAGAGAATGGAATATATTCCCGGAAATTATTATAATTTTCACCCGGGCTCTCATGTTGGGCAGGGTGCAGATGTCGCAATCCCTATGATAGCAGAAGCTATTAATATTGCACTAAAGCCTGAACATCATACAACACTTCTTCTTGAAACAATGGCAGGTAAAGGCTCTGAGGTTGGAAGAAGCTTCGAGGAGATAAAGGCAATAATTGATTTGGTTGAATTAAAGGATAAGGTTGGAGTCTGCTTTGATACATGCCATACATGGGATGCAGGTTATAATAATGTAAATGATTTTGATGGGGTGCTCAAGGAGTTTGATAAGGTGATTGGCTTAGACAGACTTAAGGCAGTTCACTTTAATGACAGTATGAATGTTCTGGCATCCCATAAGGATAGACATCAGAAGATAGGAGAGGGTGAGCTTGGTCTTGAAGCCATGAAATATATTGTAACTCATCCGCTTCTTCAGGATAAACCATTTATTCTTGAAACACCAAATGATGATGAAGGTTATGCTAAGGAGATTGCACTGATTAAATCCTGGAGCATGTAGAATATATCAGCATATATGTCAGCATATATGTATATGTTGATAAATATATATTGAACAAATATTAAAGCCCGTATCTCAGAAAATATCTGTTATACGGGCTTTTTAGTTGCTTTTATATTGTAATATAGAGCTTATTTGCTTTCCTTTGATACTTCAACAAGTGAAGAAGCAAGTCCGGCAATTCCCTGAATCTCTGATGGGATAATAATCTTAGTAGACTGACCGTCAGCAGCCTTTGCAAATGCTTCAAGACTCTTGATTGTAAGTACCTGATTAGAAGGTGCTGCCTCGTTTAAAGCTCTGATACCATCAGCGTTAGCCTGCTGTACTGCAAGTATAGCCTGTGCCTGACCTTCAGCTTCCTTAATTGTAGCTTCTTTCTTAGCTTCTGCACGAAGAATCTGTGACTGCTTTTCAGCTTCAGCTTCAAGAATAACTGATTCCTTATGACCTTCTGCACGAAGAATAGCTGATTTCTTCTCACCTTCTGCAATAAGTATCTGCTCACGTCTTTCACGCTCTGCCTTCATCTGCTTCTCCATTGCATCCTGAATGGCAGCAGGTGGAATAATGTTCTTAAGCTCAACTCTGTTAACCTTAATACCCCATGGATCGGTAGCTTCGTCAAGTGTAGCTCTCATCTTAGTGTTTATTGTCTCTCTTGATGTAAGAGTCTGGTCAAGTTCAAGATCACCAATAATATTACGAAGAGTAGTAGCTGTAAGATTCTCAATAGCCATGATAGGATTCTCAACACCATAGCAGAATAGCTTAGGGTCAGTAATCTGGAAGAATACTACTGTATCAATTCTCATTGTTACGTTATCCTTTGTAATAACCGGCTGTGGTGCGAAGTCTACAACCTGTTCCTTAAGAGTTACTCTACGAGCAATCTTGTCAATGATTGGAGCCTTCATATGAAAACCAACTGACCAGGTGCCATTATAAGTACCAAGTCTTTCAATAACGTATGCGTGTGCCTGAGGTACAATCTTTATTGTACTAAGAATAATGATAATTACTATAAAAAGTAATATGATAATAAGCCATGTAATTGGATCGGTCATGTGTGTGTCCCCCTTTAATTCTCAATTTTTTTTACAAATAGCTTAACACCTTGAATTTCAACAATTTCAACCTCTGTTCCTGCTTCAATGATTTCATTTGCAGCAGAACGTGCAGACCATTCGAGACCATTTACAACGGCCTGACCGGTTGATTTTAGATTGTTGATTTCACTAGTTACTATGATATGTTTGCCAATAAGACTTTCTACATTTGTTTTTTCCATTTTCTTGTCGAAATGCTTTCTGGCAATCGGTCTCGTTGTAAATAGAAGTATAAGTGATATTACTGAGAATATCAATACCTGCAATGCAAACGAATCACTGCACATTGCAATAATTGTTGAAACAAGAGCACCGCCTGCAAACCATATTGTTGTAAGTCCGAGAGTTGCTATTTCGACAATTAGGCAAATTGCAAATACTGATAACCAGAAAATAACCTGCCACAGCATATTAACACCTCGCTTTCGTCTTATATGTATAACATTTTACTATGAAATCTATAAGTCTACAATTAATTTTTTGAACCTTAAGTATTCTTATGATATGTATTATGCACTTTTAAATGATATAAATGTGTTGTATCCTATAAGAAAAAAAGTTATAATTGTAACAAATTATTATTTGGTGAATTATAATTATGAATATAAGAGGTGGAATAATGTCTGACGATAAAAAAAGACGAAGAATTAAAATGGCACTTACCATTATTATAATAGTAGCAGTTTCTCTGATATTTAATAAGATATTGAATGAATGGAAGGGCTTTAGAAGTATTGTATCAATAATAACTAATGCTGCAGCTCCGATTGTTATGGGCTGTATCATAGCTTTTTTAATGAATCCATTTTTGGTTTTCTTTGATAGATTATTCCATACAATATTTGAGGATAAGCTGATTAAGAATAAGAAGAAGCTGTTTAAAGTATCAAGAACTTTATCGGTAATACTGACGGTTATTTCTTTTCTTGGTATAATTACGGGCGTTTTGTGGATGGTTATTCCTCAGCTTTATGAGAGTATTGAACAGCTTGTTGGGAACCTTGATGCGTATTACAACAATATCCTGGAATCTATTGATAAGCTGTATACTAAGTTTGAAAGCTTTAATATATCCGCTGACAAGGTGAAGGATATTGTTAACACGGTTTATGAGAAGATTGCAGAGTGGGCGAATAAAGAGGTCCTTCCTAATCTTGATAAGATTGTTACCAATATTGGCTCAGGAGTTATGGGTGGACTTAGATTTATCTATAATTTCCTGATAGGAATAGTTGCCTCTGTTTATATTATGTTTAATAAAGAATACCTTATGTCAAGAGGAAAAAAGATTATATATGCTATATTTAAGACAAAAAATGCAAATCTTTGTATGGATGCATTAGATACTGTCAACAAGGTATTCAGCCAGTATATTAATGGTAAGATACTTGATTCGTTTATTATAGGTATTATTACATTTGTAGTTATGAGTATTGTAAGAATGCCATACAGTCTCCTTATCAGCGCGATAGTCGGGGTCACCAATGTAATACCATTCTTTGGACCTATTATAGGAGCTATTCCATGTTTCTTTATTGTACTTATTGCAGATCCTATTATGAGTATTATATTGTTAGTACTTATATTGATGATTCAGCAGTTTGATGGTAATATTCTTGGTCCTAAGATACTTGGTGATGCGATTGGTCTTTCAAGCTTTTGGGTGCTTGTTGCCGTTATTGTAGGTGGAGGTATATTTGGTTTCTATGGAATGCTTCTTGGTGTGCCTGTATTTACATGTATTTATCTTTATATAAACAGAATATGTACAATAAGACTTAAAGATAAGGATGTCATATCAAAGACTTCGGATTTTGAACTGTTAAAGCGTATTGATGAAGAAACGGGAGAACCGATATATAAAACACCGGAAGAGCTTGATATGCGCTTTAGAAAGAAAACTCCTGAGGAGAAGCTTGCGGCAAAGCAACATAGATTAGAGCAGAAGCAGAGAAATCATGTGATTCAATATCCGGATTCAGTGATTGAGCAGGATAAGCTTAATAAGATTGATAAAGAAGATGATGCTTCATTAGATGCAGACAATAAAAGGGATGATAAGTCTGATAATAAGTAAGATGAAGAATAATTATATGAATTAATAATAATAATAAAAATTAAACAGATTCTAAATGAATCTGTTTAATTTTTTGTCATATGTATAATCAATAGATGCAAGAGGGACTGTTATAGTATCCGGGCTAATATTAAGGTCTTCGCATAATAATTCCAAAGAACTATAATCATCTCTCAGTTTAGTATTAATGAAGCTTAGAAGCATCATTGGGTCTTTTGGTAGTGATTGATAATCCATAATTGCTCCTTTG
The DNA here is from genome assembly GCA_016296785.1 of Coprococcus sp. GTDB lineage: Bacteria > Bacillota > Clostridia > Lachnospirales > Lachnospiraceae > Coprococcus. Next base: position 11,623 of record JAEDHX010000002.1, read on the forward strand.
ATAAAATATAGTGTTGTAATATTTTTCTAAAATTGGTATATATATAATGTTGAATGACATGTATTATATACTTATTTATATCATAATAAAAATAAAGAATTATTTCAATATTGTTTGAACAATGTTGCTTGGAGAGAATGTATGGGTAAGAAGAAAGCTAGTGGCAGGATAACTAAACCATCGGGAAAAGGAAGTAATTTTGCATTTCAGGCAGCAGTGCTTGCAGGTGCAGGAATACTGTCAAGAGTTATTGGACTTTTATATAGGTCGCCTCTTTATAATATTATTGGTGATGAAGGAAATGGATATTATGGTACAGCTTATGCTGTATACGCTATGATTCTTATGATTTCCACTTATAGTATTCCTACTGCAGTATCTAAAATAATATCAGGAAAGCTTGCTCTTGGAGAATATAAGAGTGCAAGACGTGTATTTAAATGTGCTTTTGCATATGTTGTTGTTGCAGGAGGAATAGCTGCTGTAATTACATATGTATTTGCTCCGTGGTTTGTAGCGGACCAGCCAAATGCAATCATTAGCCTTAGAATATTTGCACCAACAATTTTCCTTGCGGGATTTCTTGCAATCTTCAGAGGTTACCTTCAGGCTTATAATACGATGGTTCCAACCTCTATATCTCAGATACTTGAGCAGATTGCAAATGCTGTAGTAAGCGTGCTTGCTGCATATGTATTGTCTAAGCCGTTCGTTCCGGGCTCTTCAGAATATGCTAAGTATGGTGCTGCCGGAAGCTCTATGGGAACAGGTGCCGGTGTTTTGTGTGGTATCATATTTATTCTTATGGCATACGCAGGAAAGAGAAAAGAGATTAAGGAATCAATTAAGCTTGATACTTCGGTTGAAGTTGAACCATATGGTAAATTATTTAAACAGATAATTGCAATTGTGACGCCTATTGTATTTGCAGCACTTGTATATAATATTGTAGCACCGGTAGATATGAAGGTGTTCTATTCAATTCTTGGAGATAAGGGCGTAGATAAGCTTACAATGGCTAATCTCTATGGAATATATTCAGGTCAGTTTATTGTTCTTATGAATGTGCCTGTTGCAATAGCTGCATCAGTGGGAATTGCACTTATTCCTAATATTTCGGGAGCTTATACAAAGGGTGACATGAAGGAATCCAACAGACTTCTTAATGAGGCGCTTAGTATTACCATGCTTGTCACTATTCCTTGTGCTGTAGGACTTGGGGTACTTGCAGAGCCTATTATGCAGCTTTTGTTTAAAGGGGCAGGACCGGAGTCTGCGAAATCATTGCTGTTTGGATGTATTGCAGTTGTATTTTATTCGTTATCAACTGTAACGACAAGTGTTCTTCAGGGAATCGGAAAGGTTATGGAACCTGTAAAGAATGCTACGATTGCATTGCTGCTTCATCTTATTTTCCTTGCAGCTTTATTAAAGTATACAAAGCTTGATTTATATGCACTTGTAATTGGAACTACATTCTATGCACTTCTTATGTGCATATTTAATTCATATTCTTTGAACAAATATCAAAAAACGAGGACGGATATTAAGAAGGTATTTGTTGCACCTGCAATAGCGTCCCTTCTTATGGGTGGAGTTGCACTTTCGGTGTATAGGCTTTCATATATGCTTATTAAGATAAATGTTGTTAGTTTATTCATTGCGATATTTGTTGCAATAGTATTTTATGCATTAATGATTATTGTGGTTGGTGGTTATTCTGAGGAAGAGCTTATGTCGCTTCCGAAGGGGGCTGCGATTGTAAGATTTGCGAAGAAGCTTAAACTGATAAAATAATATATGAATATCCATATATCTGATATTCTTTAATAATATATGTATTTTTCTGAACTTGTGATATCATATAGGTGATATATAATAACTTATATAGCTTATTTCGAAAAATGTTGTGTTTAACACATAGTTCACGTTGAAAAGGAAGCGGATATATGAATACTTTATATTTTAATTACGCATTAGAGGTTGAACAGGCAGGCTCTATTAGCCAGGCAGCTCAGAATCTCTATATGGCGCAGCCTAATTTAAGTAAGGCGATTAAGGATCTTGAGCAGGAACTTGGATTTGCTATTTTTAAAAGAAATTCAAATGGTGTTAAGGTAACTGAAAAGGGTGATGAGTTCCTTTATTATGCAAAAAAAATGGTTGAACAGCTAACTGAGATGGAGAAGATAGCTGAAAGAGAAGTTAAAGAAAACGCAAGCTATAAGATTTCTATTCCAAGAGGGAGCTATATTGCAAATGGATTCGCTTCGTTTGTTTCAGAGCTTGATATGTCCGGGGGAATGGAGATTACGATTAATGAAACAAATGCATTAAAGACGATTTCTAATGTTACAGATCGTGGATATAATATGGGTATTATACGATATCAGATTGCAGATGAGGATTTCTATAACACGTGTCTTAAGAATAATCGTCTTGAACAGGAAATGATATGGGAATTTGAGTATGTGCTTGTAATGTCAAAGAATCATCCGCTTGCTACAAAACAGGATTTGCGTGTGGAGGATTTGAAGAATTATGTGAAGATTACTCATGGAGATATTGATATTCCGCACGCTAGACATTATGAGCAGTCTGAGAAAAAAGGTGCATTAGCTCCTAAGAAAACCATATATATATATGAGCGCGGAAGTCAGTTTGATTTGCTTGCAAATGTTCCTGATACATATATGTGGGTTTCACCTATACCGAATTCTTATCTTGAGAGGAATAATCTGGTACAAAGGGCGTGCACAACAGAAAAAAACAGATATAGAGATGTGTTGATATACAGACAAGATTATAAGCTTGGAGAGTATGACAAGCTTTTTCAAAAGAAAATATATGGATCAAAGGTTGAGGTTGCTTCAACAAAATATGATTAGCAGGTGCTCGTGCAGGACAATATATAGAAATATATATATTGCCCTGCTTTTTTATATTTCACAAAGGTTATTTGAATTGATATTATATGATTATATGACACAAAAAGACGAAAACAAAAAGAAAGAGGAATTAAGGTGAGTTATTTTTTCTCGGTAAAAGAGGTAGTTGAACAGTATATATCAGGTTGCAAGGCAAAGGTAGAACAGTCCTTTGAACAGCTGCTTGGAAAATCAATTCTTGCGGGTGCCATGATAGGGATGGGGGCTGCAACAAGCAGTGTTGCAACACATATGATACCTAATGTAGGTATTGCAAGACTTGTTGCAGGAACGGTATTTCCTGTAGGTCTGATGATGGTCATACTACTTGGCGCAGAGCTTTTTACAGGTGATTGCCTTATGGCTATGAGTGTGTCAGCCAAAAAACATAGAATAACAGAAGTGCTTCGTGTATTATCAGTAGTTTATCTTGGCAATCTAATTGGAGCAGTATTGCTTGCCACATTAATAAGCTTAAGTGGTCAGCTGAACTTTTCTGATGGAATGCTTGGTGCATATACTATTAAGGTTGCTTTAGGTAAAGTAAATATATCAACTTCAGAATGTCTTATTTCAGGTATATTGTGTAATGTGCTTGTATGCGCCGCAGTTCTAATGGCTATGTGTGCTAAAGACATAACAGGCAAATTAATTGCCGTATTTTTCACTATTATGCTATTCGTTACTGCAGGATTTGAGCATTGCGTTGCAAATATGTACTATCTTACAGCAGGAATTATTGCTAAACAAAATCCTTTGTACTTGTCTCAGGCGATAGAGCAGTACGGATATACAGATAAACAATTACAATCTTTGTCTGTGGGCAATGCAGTTTTATCAAATCTAATCCCTGTGACATTTGGAAATATTATAGGTGGTATTCTTTTGATAGGAATCCCTCTTTATTATCTGCATATACAAGAAGTTAAAAAGAATGAACATCTGAAGGAGTAACATAAACATGATAGAATTTTTGCAAGAGATATGTCTCGTGTTATCAATTGAGATTGCAGGTGTAGTAGCAACTGCTATTTCATTATTTGTATTTTGGAAGGTTATGACAAATAACAGAAAACACCAGCATTAATATTTCACAAAAATGGCATCACACTAATTTATTTAGGTGATGCCATTTTTTACTGTTGAAGTTCTCTTATCAGATGCTGAAGTTCAAACTATTTCTTTTCTTTGTATACACCGGTATAACCAATTTTCTCTGCTTTGAGGAGCAGATATTCCTGACAAGCCATTACCATTTAGTGACGCATGATTTCCAGCATAATTGGAGGTGAAGAGGCAATATATACTTTCTCTGAACGGACTTCTTCTGCTGTAGGAAGTTTTGCCATATTAATATGGTTACCCTTTCTTAATGATATATCTGTAAACATACGTGAGAAGTCTTGTCGTTAAATTGCATAATGCCTCCGTATATATACAAATATTTTTTGGTTAATGTATTATCACAGTAAAGTGTCATACTAAATTATATGTAATTTAAAATGACAAATTAAGCGATTTTATTGAAAAAATACGCTTATGGTATTATATTTTAATATTGTAATAATACGATCTTTGGTTTGTTATGTCACTAAGAGTGTCATTTTTCATTACAATGCATTTATACTATGATACCTAATGATAAAATACCAATATAGAATTTATTACTATGATTGACAACAGGTGTAGCTTAACATTAAATATCCAAGGAGTAATATTATGTTATTAAAGGAATGTTATGATTCATTTGGAGGAAGCTATGAGTCTGTAAAACAGCGTATACCAAAAGATGAAATAATCAAAAAGTTTGTACTTAAGTTTTTGGATGAACCAAGCTTTAGCAATTTAAAACAGGCTTTAGATAATGGGGATTATCAAGGAGCATTTATTGGAGCTCATTCATTAAAGGGTGTAAGTGTAAATCTTGGATTTCAAAGATTAGGTGATTCGTCAGGCGTGCTGACAGAGCTTCTTAGAAATAAAGATGAAGCCCAGATTGACAAAGAAGAATGTATGAAGGCTTTCGAGCATGTAGCTAAGGATTATTATGACGTAATTGATGCAGTGAAACAACTTGATTAGATGATGTTGAAATTAATAGAGAACTACTGGCGGAAGTATTAAAAGATGATTATGAAATCCTGATGGCTGAAAATGGCAAAGAGGCATTGGAGGTCTTAGAGGAAAGACATGATGAGATTGCAGTTATGCTTCTTGACTTATTAATGCCGGTCGCAGATGGATTTGAGGTACTTGAAAGAGTTAAAGAAAAACCTTGGGGACAGCATCTTGCTATTGTAATAATAAGTACTGAGAGTCCTACAAAGGCAGAGAGAAGATGTTTTGATCTTGGAGTGGCTGATTTTATTCATCGCCCTTTTGATGCAAAATTAGTACAAAGAAAAGTACAGAAATCTTGAAAGCGGAGAACACATTAAGCGGGTAAAGGGATATACACGAATTCTCTCAGAGCAAATGATGATAGATTATCCTGAACTTGGTCTTACTCCGAATATTATAGATGTGCAGGAATTGATTAATACAATAACTATAATACTTGGATAGATATAATTAATAGCATCAACCATTGGTCTGATGCTATTAATTTATATAAGTATATAATTTACAGGGCATTTGCCGGGTGTTTCAAAAATAATGGTTTAAAAAAGAAGATAAGTATGATATAATTCTAGGCTGTATCAATCTCCTTATATACAAAATTGTGTAGCGGAAAATATAGAGAAAGGCGATAATGCTTGAAACAAAAGCATTTTCGGATAGGTATATGTAATTATGAAATTAGGAATCGTTGGACTTCCAAATGTGGGTAAGAGTACATTGTTCAATTCACTTACTAAAGCGGGAGCAGAATCAGCAAACTACCCGTTTTGTACTATTGATCCGAATGTTGGAATAGTTGCTGTGCCTGATGAAAGACTAGATAATCTTACAAAGATGTATAATTCGGCAAAGACAACACCTGCTGTCATTGAGTTTGTTGATATAGCAGGTCTTGTAAAGGGCGCTTCAAAGGGAGAAGGTCTTGGTAATCAGTTTCTTGCCAATATAAGAGAGGTTGACGCAATTGTTCATGTAGTCAGATGCTTTGAGGATACTAATGTAATACATGTTGATGGAAGCGTTGATCCGGTTAGAGACATAGAGACAATAAATCTCGAATTAATCTTCTCTGATATTGAGGTCTTAGACAGAAGAATCGCCAAGACAATAAGAGGCGCGAGAAATGATAAGATGCTTGCTAAGGAGCTAGACCTTCAGCAGAGAATGAAGGCTCATCTTGAAAATGGAAGCATGGCAAAAACCTTTGTTACTGATGATGAGGACGAGCTTGCATGGCTTTCGGAGTATAACCTTCTTACATACAAGCCTGTAATATTTGCAGCTAATGTAGGAGAGGATGATATAGCTGATGATGGTGCATCAAATGAATATGTAGCAAAGGTTAAGGATTATGCTAAGACCTTTGATGCTGAAGTATTTGTTGTATGTGCTCAGATAGAGCAGGAGCTTGCAGAGCTTGATGATGAGGAGAAGAAGATGTTTCTTGATGATCTTGGAGTTTCTGAATCCGGACTTGATAAGCTGATCAAAGCCAGCTACTCATTACTTGGGCTTATCAGTTATCTTACAGCAGGAGAAACTGAGTCAAGAGCATGGACAATAAAGAAGGGCACTAAGGCTCCGGGGGCAGCCGGTAAGATTCATTCTGATTTCGAGAGAGGCTTTATTAAAGCAGAGATTGTCAGCTATGATGCATTGATGGAATGCGGAAGTATGCTTGCAGCTAAGGAAAAGGGCCTTGTAAGACAGGAAGGAAAGGAATATGTCGTTGAAGATGGCGATGTAATACTTTTCAAATTTAATGTTTAGTGAAAGATGTGGATACAGCTATGACGATATCAGATTATTTTAGATATATATTTTTCCCAAATCTTGGGATTACACTAAAGAATATCGGAGATCATATTTCTATATTTGGATTTGAAATCAAGTTTTATGGAATTGCAATAACGGTTGGATTTATTCTTGCATATGTTCTTGTTACAAGAGAAGCAAAAAGAACGAATCAGGATACTGAGATATATCTTGATTTTATGCTTATTTTGGTGATTCCTGTAATATTAGGAGCAAGACTTTATTATATTCTATTTAGGTTAGATGAATATATTGTTAAGGGTAATCTTAAAGAAACGTTGCTTGGTATGATTAATATACGTAATGGCGGTCTTGCTATATATGGTGGTGTGATTGCGGGTGTATTAACCGGTATCATTTTCTGTAAGAAAAAGAAGATTAATATATGGCAGCTGGCGGATACTGCTGCGTTCGGTCTCCTTATCGGACAGATTATTGGCCGTTTTGGTAACTTCTTTAATAGGGAAGCCTTTGGTGAGTACACTAATTCGTTGTTTGCCATGGGTATTCCGCTGGATTATTATAGAAATGAAGGTTCGATTAACGGTCTTATTGCAGACGGTGTTATATCAGATGCTATGCTAAATAATACTCAGATGATAAATGGTGTTGAATGCATAACTGTTCATCCTACTTTTTTATATGAACTTATGTGGAATCTGATGCTTCTTATTTTTCTGTATATCTACAGAAAGCATAAGAAATTTACCGGAGAATTTGCACTAATGTATGTTGCAGGATATGGCCTTGGAAGAAGTATAATTGAAGGCTTTAGAACAGATTCACTTATGCTTGGCTCTACCGGAATAAGAATATCACAGCTTGTAGGAATAAGCTGTTTTGTTATTGCAGGAGCAGTTCTTATATATAGATATATCAAGCTTGCTAAAGAAAATAAGACCGTGATAACAGAGGATAAATAATAAGTTTTCAGTAATAATGCAAAATAGGCATTTGGTAAAAAGTAATTTTTGCCAAATGCCTATTTTTTTGTTCATTTTCTAAAATAGTGGTTGCATTTTATATGCAATTAGTATAAAATTGGCATATAAGTGGTGGAAAAGGGTAACTTAGTGGTAGAAAGTGGAGAGTATACCATAGAAAGTAGGTGGACAAGGTGTCAAAGTGTTTAACAGGTGAATATGAACATAGATTAGATACCAAGGGCAGACTTATTATGCCTGCTAAGCTCAGAGAAGAACTGGGCTGCACCTTCATGGTTACAAAGGGACTTGACAGCTGCTTATATGTATATCCAAACGAAGAATGGCAGGTTTTCGCGGACAAGCTTAATCAGCTTCCAATGACTAATAAATCAGCCAGACAGTTTAAGCGTTTCTTCAACTCAGGAGCAACAAAGTGTGAGGTTGACGGACAGGGAAGAATTCTCATACCTCAGACACTTAGAGAGTTTGCCGAGATTGATAAGGATGTTGTTATTATCGGTAACGGAGAGAAGGCCGAGATATGGGATAAGGCCAAATGGAGCGAGATTAACAACGAAGAATCACTTAATATGGATGAGATTGCGGACAAGCTTGATGAGTTGGATTTCAGAATTTAGAGATGGTAGTTATATATGGAATTTAAACATAAATCTGTTTTGTTAGAGGAAACAATTGAAAATCTTAATATTAAACCTTCAGGGATTTATGTTGATGGTACCTTAGGCGGAGCCGGTCACTCCTATGAGATATGTAAGAGCTTAGGTGATGACGGAAGACTTATTGGTATTGACCAGGATGAGGATGCCATATGTGCAGCATCTGAGAAATTGTCAGAATATAAGGATAAGGTATCAATTGTAAGAGATAACTACTGTAATTTTACAAGAATACTAGACGAGCTAAATATATGTTTGGTGGATGGAATACTTCTTGATTTAGGAGTGTCTTCGTATCAGCTCGATAATGCGGATAGAGGATTCACATACCGGGTTGATGCGCCACTAGACATGAGAATGGACAATCGCAAGGAGATTACAGCAAAGGATATTGTAAATTCTTATGATGAATCAGAGCTCTTTAGGATACTAAAAGAGTATGGTGAAGAAAGATATGCGAGAAGTATAGCGTCACACATCGTAAGATACCGAAGCAACAAGGTGATTGAAACAACATATGAGCTCAATGATATAATACGAGGTTCCATACCTGCTAAAGCCAGGAATGGACAAGGTCATCCGTCTAAGCAGACCTTTCAGGCCATTAGAATCGAACTTAATAACGAGCTAGGCGTTCTTAAGGATTCGATTGACAACATGATTGACAGGCTTTCGCCCGGCGGACGATTATGCATTATTACTTTTCATTCGCTTGAAGATAGAATTGTTAAGAATGCATTTAGAAGAAATGAGAATCCTTGTATTTGCCCACCAAACTTTCCTGTATGCACATGCGGTAAGGTGTCAAAGGGCAAGGTAATTACAAGAAAACCTATTATTCCTAGTGAAGAAGAGCTTGCTGAGAATTCAAGATCAAAGAGCTCAAAGCTTAGAGTATTTGAGAAAATAAGATAGAGAGAGGTGTTGTTTTGTTATGGCAGACAACAGAAAGTATTATATAGATGGCAGTACAGTAAGAAAGCTTGATTACTATGCAGCAGAGCCTGCAAGAAAAGCTATTCCAAATGAGATGCCAAAACCACAGGTAAGGCCAAAGAAGCCTACAGCTAATCCGAATACCAGAACAAAGACAAAGACCAGTACAGCTAAGAGAATAAAGGATAGAAGATGGGTTGATGACCTTAAGCATGGATTTGGCATGATATGTGCAGCAGCAGTAGTTGTATGTATGTGTTTTTACATATTAAAGCTTAGCGCTGATGTTAAGGATGGCAAGAACAAGATAGCAAATCTTAGAACACAGCTAAACGCACAGTTAGATGAGAATGCTGAATACAGCTCCGGACTTGATTCGATGGTTAATCTGGAAGAAATATATAATATTGCAACAAATGAGCTGGGTATGGTATATTCAGAACCGGGTCAGACAGTATATTATTCGCAGAGTAATGATGACTATGTTGTGCAATACAAGGATGTTCCTGAGGCTAAGTAGGTCTCAGGAAATTTTTGTGTTATAATATATAGAATTTATCAGGAATTACAGATGTATTATAGAATAGGAGAAGGATAATGTCTAAACGAGCAAAAAAGTTTTTATCAAGTATGCAGAAGAAATTATCTATAATAGTTATAGCTACAATAGTATTATTTGTAGGATTGTCAATTAGAGTAATATACCTTGGAATTGTCAGGGGAGAGGAGTATTCTGAGGAGGTTTTATCACAGAAAAAATATGATAGCATTGATATTCCTTATGAACGTGGCGAAATCGTAGATAGAAATGGAAATGTACTTGCGACAAGTGAAAAGGTTTATAATATCATACTTGAGCCAAAGAATATCCTTAGTAAGGAAAAAAGCAGAGAAGCAACACAAAAGGCAGTAGAAAAGTACTTCAATATATCAAAAGAGGATTTTGATAAATGTATGGAGGACAACGATTCCTTTTATAAAATTGCAGCTAAGGGACGAACATATTCAGAAGTAAAGGAATTCAAGGAGTATTGTAATAGCAGCGATGGAAAAGATATTATTGGCGTGCGCTTTGAGGAGGAATATAAGAGAAGATATCCGAATGGTAATCTTGCCTGCCATATCTTAGGATATACCTCAAGTGGTAATGTAGGACAAGGTGGTATCGAGGGCTACTATAACAGCTATTTAAATGGTACTAATGGCAAGACCTATGGCTATCTTACAAATGACAACACAGTTGAATCAGTAACTGTTCCTGCAGTTAATGGTAATACTGTTGTATCTACAATAGATATCAATATTCAGAAGATGCTCGAGGACAATATTGCTGAGTATATGGAGACAACAGGGGCTAATAAGATTGGAATAGTTGCTATGAATCCTAATACGGGAGAGGTACTTGGAATGAGCAGCTCATATAGCTACAATCCTAATTCTCCTATGGATATTACAGCGCTTAGAAAAATGAATGTTACCATTACCAAGGAGGTTAAGAAATATTTTGACGAATATGGTAATGAGGTTATTGAGGAGATAGATAATACTACCGAGGAGAATACTACAGAAGGAGATCAGACAGGAGATTCGACAAGTGACGACAATGACGATGATACTTCTGACGATACTTCACAGGAGATAACAACAGAAATCACAACTGAGAAGGTTGAGTATGATTTTGCTGAGATGGATGATGCGGAGTTTAATGCAACAATAACAAGCTTTACAAATGAACAGCTATATGAGGCTCTTAATAGTGTCTGGAGAAATTTCTGTATAAGCGATTCATATGAGCCGGGGTCAACATTTAAGCCTATCACAGTTGCAGGTGCATTAGAGGATGGGATTGTAGAAGATGGTGATACCTTCATGTGTGATGGCTATGAAATAGTAGTTGATGGAGGAAGTCCGATATATTGCCATAATGTTGCAGGTGATGGACTTATTACATTAAAACAATCAGTTGAGCAATCCTGTAATGATGCAATGATGGCAATTTCTAAGAAGGAAGGACCTAAGATATTTGACAAGTATCAGAGAATATTCAATATTGGTTCAACAACAGGGATTGATTTGTCAGGAGAAGCAGCAGGAATAAAATACGATGAAGACACACTTAATCCTACAGAGCTTGCAACCTCGTCATTTGGACAGGGTGTAAATGTTACCATGATTCAGATGGCGGCAGCATTTTCATCAATTGTAAATGGTGGTAATTATTATACACCACATGTTGTTAAGCAGATATTAGATGACGGCGGAAGTATAATTGAGGAGATAGAACCTGAGTTATTGAGAAAGACTATTTCTAAGGAGAACTCAGATCTTATGCGCTCATATCTTTTAGGAGTAGTTGAAAATGGTACAGGTGGACGTGCGGCAGTAGAGGGTTATACAATAGGTGGTAAGACAGGAACTGCTGAGAAACTTCCTAGAAGTAACGGCAAATATATTCTGTCATTTATTGGATGCTCTCCAATTGAGAATCCTCAAATTGTTGTATATGTAGTAGTAGATGAGCCGAATGTAGCAGACCAGTCATCCTCAGGTGCAGGCGCTTTATTGTTCCATGCCGTTATGGAGGATTTACTTCCTTACATGAATGTTTATCAGAGCAATACATCAAATACTACTAATACAAGTAGTGACGAGCCGGTAGGCTCTGTATTTGGTGACGGAGATGATACTGTAGATGAAGGCACAACAGAGACTATTGATGAAGACACAACAGAGAATATTGATGAAGATACAACAGAGACTATTGATGAAGATACAACAGAGGCTGTTGACGAAGATAAAACACAGGCAGATACAGATGAATCATATCCTGAGGAATAATATTTGGCAGATGAAGATGAGTCGCATTCCGAGAGATAAATAAAGTGATATAATAAGCAGTTATTAATTAATTATAACAGCTTCTGTGTAAATAGAATCAGAATATATCAGAGATAATAGTAATAAGATATATAGATATCATATAAAGGACAATGGATGAAACTGTATAGTTATAATAGGAGAAGAATCTATATTGTTTTTATATGCATACTTATTGCAGGGATAATCCTGTCAGGCAGACTATTTTACCTCATGATATATAAATCTGAACACTATAGCATGCTTGCAGATTCTCTTCATGAAAGAGAGAGAAGCATAAAGGCTCCAAGAGGACGAATATATGACAGGAATGGAAATGTTTTAGCAGATAATAAGGCAGTATGTTCTATTTCGGTTATTCACAGTCAGATAACAGATGAAGAGCTTGTAATATCGTCACTTGTTTCACATCTTGATATAGATGAGGAGATAATAAGAAAGAAGGTTAATAAGAATTCCTCAAGGGAAATCATAGCTGTAAATGTAGATAAGACTACTGCTGATATGATAAGAGAGCTCGATATTTCCGGAATTAAAGTTGACGAGGATTATAAAAGGTATTATCCTTATGGAAGTCTTGCATCAAAGATACTTGGATTTACGGGAGCAGATAATCAAGGCATAGTAGGACTTGAGGTAAGCTATGATGATATATTAACAGGTACTCCCGGAAGCATTAATGCTGTAACTGATGCTAAGGGAATTGAATTAACCGAGTATTCAGAAACAAGAATAGATCCAATACCCGGTAATGATTTAGTTACTACGATTGATTTGAATATACAACGATATGCTACTATGGCTGCATTAAAGGTTATGGAAGAAAAAAATGCAAATCGCGTTTGTATTATTTTAATGAATCCTTCAAATGGCGAGATATATGCCATGGTAGATGTTCCTGATTATGATTTAAACAATCCATTTGAACTTAACTATGAAGCTGAGCTTACGAAGGATAACCAGATGGATTTGCTTAATAAGATGTGGCGAAATTTTAATATAAATGACACCTATGAGCCGGGTTCCACATCGAAGATAATTACTTTAACGAGTGCTCTTGAAAGTGGTGCTGTAACAAAGAGTGATACCTTTTATTGCCCCGGATACAAGCTCATTGAGGATAGGCGGATAAGGTGTCATAAAACTACAGGACATGGTTCCGAGGATTTGGTACATGCGCTTATGAATTCCTGCAATCCGGCTTTTATGGAGATAGGGGAGCGCACAGGTGCCGCTACATTATATAAATACTATGAAAAGCTTGGTTTATTCGATAAAACCGGTATTGATCTTCCGGGAGAAGGTAGTTCGATTATGCATAAGCTGTCAGATGTAGGCCCTGTTGAGCTTGCAACAATGTCTTTTGGCCAATCCTTTCAGATTACGCCAATACAATTCATTACAGCAGTTTCTGCAGTGGTAAATGGAGGCAACAAGGTTACGCCTCATATTGGATTGAGTTATATTGACAGTAAGACAAAGGTCCGAACTGATATAGAATATCCTATAACTAATAATGTAATAGAAGCAGATACATCATATGAAGTAAGGCAGATGCTTGAAGCTGTAGTTTCAGAAGGTTCCGGAAGTAAGGCAGCTATTAAAGGATATCGAATAGGCGGCAAGACGGCAACGAGTGAGAAGCTTCCTCGTGGAACAGGGAGATACATATCCTCGTTTATTGGATTTGCTCCTGCTGATAATCCGCAGGTGATAGGTATTATTCTAATTGATGAACCGGAGGGAGTATATTACGGCGGTACAATAGCCGCACCGGTAATGAGAGATATATTTGAGAATATTTTGCCTTATCTTGGGATTGAGCCTGCCGAGGAAGAACAGACAGACATAGATAATGATTAGATAATAACCTCAAAAGAGGAAATATATATAGCTGCATTTATGTGGCGAAGGAGTACAAAAATGAATTTAGATTTTAAAATTATTCTACCAATTATTATTGCTTTTGCAGTAAGTGTTATACTTTGTCCGATTATAATACCTTTCTTAAAGAAGTTGAAATTTGGACAGTTTGTAAGAGATGATGGACCTGAATCGCATCTTAAGAAATCAGGAACACCAACAATGGGTGGACTCATTATTCTTCTTGCATTTACGATTACAACATTGTTTTATATGAAAGACTATCCTGATGTGCTTCCTGTGCTATTTGTTACATTAGGATTTGGATTAATTGGCTTTCTTGATGACTATATCAAGGTTGTGATGAAACGTTCGATGGGTCTTAGAGCATGGCAGAAGATGTTAGGACAGATTCTTGTTACAGGAGTATTTGCATACTATATAGAGAAGTATTCGGATATAAATAACGAAATAATTGTGCCATTTATCGGTAAGACAATAGAGCTTAATAAATGGGTATATGTAGCACTCTTATTCTTTATTGTACTTGGAACAGTAAATGGAGCTAATTTCACAGACGGTCTTGATGGCCTTGCGTCGTCAGTAACTGTTCTTATAGCTACATTTTTTGCAGTTGTAGCTATTGGAACAGGTTCAGGTCTTGCACCTGTAACATGTGCTGCAATGGGAAGTTTGCTTGGCTTTTTGGTATATAATGTATACCCTGCAAAGGTATTTATGGGAGATACGGGCTCCTTGGCTCTTGGCGGATTTGTTGTATCAACAGCATATATGCTTAAGATGCCTATATTCATAATAATAATTGCATTTATATATTTTATTGAAGTTTTATCAGTAATAATACAGGTTGTTTCGTTTAAGCTTACCGGAAAGCGCGTTTTTAAGATGGCACCTATTCATCATCATTTTGAGCTCTGCGGTTGGCCTGAAACAAAGGTTGTAGCAATATTTTCTATTGTTACTGCTATATTATGTGTAATAGGACTTCTTGCAATATAGTATGGAGGAAACAGAACAGATGGACATTAAGTGTGTAATAGTAGCCGGAACAGGAAAGAGTGGAATTAGCGCTACAAAGCTTTTACTAAAGCATGGCGTGAAAGTGTATTTATTTGATGAGAATGAGAATAGAAAGTCTTCTGATATTGAGACTGCAATTGGTAATATGGAAGGCTGTCATATAGTACTAGGTGAGCTTAGTGATGATATTTTAGATGCTGCAGAACTTATGGTAATTAGCCCCGGAATACCGGTTGATGCACCATTTACAGAAAGAATCAGACAGAAAAATATCCCTATTTGGAGTGAAATAGAGCTTGCCTATAATTATGGAAAGGGTAAAATAGCTGCAATTACAGGAACTAATGGTAAGACAACTACTACAGCATTAACAGGTGAAATCATTAAAGCTTATAATGATAAAACAATTGTTGTTGGTAATATTGGAATACCTTATACTGAGCTTTGTGATACAACAGATGAGGACAGTGTTACCGTTGCAGAGATAAGCAGCTTCCAGCTTGAAACAGCTATTAGCTTTAAGCCTGATGTAAGTGCTATTCTTAATCTTACTCCTGACCACTTGAACAGACATTATACATTTGAAAATTATGGTAATGTTAAGCTGTCCATTTCAAAGAATCAGACTCCTGAAGAAGTTATTGTTCTTAATTATGATGATAGTAATACAAGAAAAATGGGTGAAAGTGTAAATGCTAAGGTTGTATATTTTAGCAGATTAGAAAAGCCTGCAGGCGGAGTATATGTTGAAGATGGTTCAATATATATTGATGATAATGGTAATATAAGCAAGGTGCTTGATATAAAGGAGCTTAAGCTGTTAGGAAGTCATAATGTTGAAAATGTACTCGCAGCAGTTGCAATATCATATTATATAGGAGTACCTGTTCAAACTATTCATGATGTTGCAGTTAATTTCAAGGCAGTTGAGCATAGAATTGAATATGTTGATACAATTAACGGCGTTGCATACTATAATGATTCAAAGGGTACTAACCCTGATGCAGCAATAAAGGGAATTCAGGCCATGATTACTGATACATATCTTATAGGTGGAGGCTATGATAAGAATTCAGAGTATGATGAATGGATTGAGGCCTTTGACGGTAAGGTTAAGAAGCTTGTTCTTATTGGTCAGACTGCGCAAAAGATTGCGGAGTGCGCAAGACGTCATGGCTTTGATGATATTGTATTAATGGATGATTTGAAATCAGCAGTTGCATACTGTCATGATCAGGCTAAAAGCGGAGAAGCTGTACTTCTTTCTCCGGCATGCGCAAGCTGGGGTATGTTTGATAATTACGAGCAAAGAGGAAGAATGTTTAAGGAGTATGTGAAGAGCTTTAAGGAGTGATTCTCTTGAAGAATAAAGAAACTAACAAAAAAATGGATTATCCGTTCGCTGCCATAGTTCTTGTAATTGTTCTTATAGGACTTGTGATGGTGTATAGTACGAGTTCTTTTAGAGGTAATGAGCTCTTTGGGGATAGCTTATATTTTGCAAAGAGACAGCTTGTATTTGCAGTTGCAGCTATAATAATAGCATATTATATATCAAAAGCAGACTATAGAAGAATTGCAGAATATTCAAAGCTCATTTTGATTGTTTCAATGATTCTGCTTTTGCTTGTCTATGTTATTGGCACAGCTAGTCATGGCTCCGCCAGATGGATTAATATCGGTCCATTCGGTTTTCAGCCATCGGAATTTGCAAAGCTTGCTATTATTATATATACTGCGGCTTCTTGTACTGCATATACTAAAAGCTTAAACAGCATAAAAGGAATATTCAGGATTATGCTGCTTCCAATTATAGCTATTGTTATTATTGCAATTGAGAATCTTAGTACAGCAATAATTTGCTTTGCGATAGTATTTATCATATTATTTATTGCAAGCCCAAAGACTTGGTATTTTATTGCACTTGCAATAATTGGTATTGCCGGATGTGCGTTGTTTATTGCTCTTGCCGGATACAGAGCTGACAGAATCAGAATATGGCTTGCACCGGAGAAATATCCGGATGGTTACCAGACTATGCAATCGTTATATGCAATTGGCTCCGGTGGATTATTTGGAAGAGGACTTGGTAATAGTGTCCAGAAGATGGGCTTTATTCCGGAGTCACATAACGATATGATTTTCTCTGTAATATGTGAGGAGCTGGGAATATTTGGTGCGCTTTGTATAATTGCACTTTTTATTCTTCTGATAAGAAGATGCGCGGTTATTGCAATGAATGCATATGACAGGTTAGGAGGACTTCTCGTTTCCGGGGTAATAGCACATATTGCCGTACAGCTCATAATTAATATTAGTGTAGTTACTAATACAATTCCACCAACAGGTGTTCCTCTGCCATTTATCAGCTATGGCGGAAGCTCGATTGTATTTATACTTATGGAAATGGGTCTTGTAATGTCTGTAGCAAGACAAAGAAAACAGACCGGGTGATTAATTATATGAAAAAAGAACAACAGCTAAATAGTAATCAAAATGATGGCAGAAGAGGTGTAATCCTAAAGAGGCTTGGAATAATACTTGGAATAATTCTTGTATTGCTGCTTGGGGTTATAATCTATATAAGAAGTGCATATAAGCTTGACAATATTCAGGTTACGGGAAGTGTGCATTATTCTGATGAGCAAATAATTAATATAGTGACTAATAATAAGCCAACAGATAATACTGTTCAGTTTTATTTGTCAAATAAACTGAAGCCGATTGAAAATATAACCTTTATTGATAAATACGATATTGAGATTATAGGTAAGCACACTATTACAATTACTGTTTATGAAAAACAGATGGCAGGCTGCGTAATGTATATGGATCAGTATATATATTTTGATGATGAAGGTGTTGTACTTGAAACCTCGTCATCAAAGCTGGAAGATGTTCCTTGTATTGATGGACTTACTTTTGACAGTATTGTTATTGGTGAGACTCTTCCTGTAGAGGACAAGAGAATGTTTCAGAATATTCTGACTATGACTCAGCTGATAGAAAAGAACAATCTTATTATTGATGAAATACGCTTTGATAACAAAGAAGAGATTATCCTTCGTAAGGAGGATATTAAAATACAGCTTGGAAGTGAGAGTAATATTGAGGACAAGCTTATGAATTTGTCAAGTATTCTTGATAATTTAAAAGGAAAAAAGGGTACTCTTGATATGACAAATTATAATGCTAAAGAGGGAAATGCAATTTTTAAGGAAAATAAGTAAAAAAAACAGTTGCGTAATTTATCAAATAATCGTATTATGTAAATACGAGTGTGATAATATTGCTATACATGTAAATTAATATAAATAAGGAGGACATTACCTTGCTTGAAATAAAATCAAACGATGAAAGAACACCGGCAAGAATACTTGTAATTGGAGTAGGCGGAGCCGGTAACAATGCAGTTAACAGAATGATTGACGAGAATGTTGAAGGAGTTGAGCTTATTGCTATTAATACAGATAAGCAGGCCCTTTCACTTAGCAGAGCAACAACTAAGATTCAGATAGGAGAGAAGCTCACTAAGGGTCTTGGTGCAGGTGCTAAACCTGAGATTGGTGCTAGTGCGGTTGAAGAGAATAGAGAAGAGATTATCGATATCATCAAGGATGCCAACATGGTATTTGTAACATGTGGTATGGGTGGCGGAACCGGAACAGGTGCTGCTCCTGTTGTTGCTGAGATGGCTAGAAATCTTGGTATTCTTACTGTAGGCGTTGTAACAAAGCCATTTGGTTTTGAAGGTAAGCCTCGTATGAGAAATGCTGTAGAAGGTATAGCAAAGCTTAAGGAGAATGTTGATACACTTATTGTTATTCCTAACGATAAGCTTTTACAGATATGTGATAAGAGAACAAGCATCCCTGACGCGTTAAAGAAGGCAGATCAGGTTCTTCAGCAGGGTGTTCAGGGTGTAACTGATCTTATTAATAAGCCGGGTCTTATCAATCTTGACTTTGCAGATATTCAGACAGTTATGCGTGATAAGGGTATTGCTCATATCGGTATTGGTTCAGCAAGTGGAGAGAATAAGGCAGTTGATGCAATTAAAGAGGCTATGGATTCACCATTGCTTGAGACAACTGTATCGGGTGCTACAGATATTATCGTTAACTTCTCTGGTAATATTGGTATTGTTGAAGCATATGATGCTGTTACATACCTTACAGAGCAGGCAGGAGATGGAGTTAATATTATCTTCGGTACTGTTGATAATGATAATCTTGGTGAGGAAATCAGTATTACAATTATTGCTACAGGACTTGAGAAGGCTAATTCAGCTGACCCGGCAGGAAGATTTGCAGGTACAGCTTCACCTATATTAGGTACAGCTTCACCTTCTATTACTGCAACAACACCTGTTAAAGATATTAAGCCTGCTACATTTGCAGGTCAGAATCTTGGTAATTCAGTATCAAGACCTACATTCCTTTCAGATTCAGCTAATAGTGGAAGTGTTAATGCACCTTCATATACAAAGCCTGTAACACAGGCTACTCCGGCTGCAACAAAGCCGGCTAGACCTGCTTCGGCAAGTGAGAGCATTAAGATTCCGGAGTTTTTAAAGAAAAGATAATATAGACAGGTACTTATTTGTATTATGTTATTTATAAAAAGACAATTTCATTAAGAAATTGTCTTTTTTTGTTGCACTATACACTAAAAGTAGTTAAACTTAGTACATAAATATTTTTATAATAGGGGATTGTTATGAAATTAGATTTTTGTGCCTTTACAGATAAAGGAAAACGTAATGTAAATGAAGATTATATTGGATATGAAAGTATTGGAAGCAGTACCTGTTTTATTGTATGCGATGGTTTAGGAGGAATGGGTAGAGGCGATGAAGCCTCAAGCTGTGTTGTTAATACAATACTTGATTATTACAGACAGACTGGTGATGCTTTTGACATTGATCAGGCATTTATCTTGGGGCAGGAAGCGCTTCTTGCTCTTCAGAGGGAGAGCAATGCAGAAGCTTCGATGAAGACAACTGCCGTGATATTGTTTATTAAGGATAATATGGCATATTTTGGTCATATAGGAGATTCGAGATTATATTGTTTTAATAACGACGGTTTTATCAGAACACTTGACCATAGTATACCTCAGATTCTTGTTAGTCAGGGAGAGATATCAGAGCGTGATATACGATTCCATTCTGATAGAAATAAGCTTGTCAGAGTTATGGGTAATAACTGGAGTAAACCAAATTGCTATAACACAGTGAAGGCGTATGACATAAGCAATACAAGAGCTTTTTTAATGTGTACGGATGGATTTTGGGAACTTATTGATGAGAATGATATGGTTAATTATTTGATTAAGAGTCGTTCGTCAAAAAAGTGGCTTTCACTTATGAAGAAGCATGTACTGGAAAATGGCAGAGATGTTAATATGGATAATTATTCAGCCATTGCAATAAGATTATAGAATTATTAACTAAGGATGGAATAAACGATGTAGATATGTCTAAACTGTTTAAACAAATATGAAAAGGGTATTAGTGTATGTCCTCATTGTGGCTTTGGCAAATGGAAATACAAATCACATGAATTCTGCCTCGAGCTGGGGGACAAGCTGAAGAACAGATATAAGATTGGTACTGTTATTGGTGCCGGAGGATTCGGAATTACTTATAGAGCAGTAGATCTAGAGACGGGTGAGCCTGTTGCTGTTAAGGAGTATTATCCAAATGGAATGGTAAGCAGAGGATCTGACCACAAGTCTGTCAATTTATCAATAATTGGCAAGGAGCAGATATTTGCAAAGGGTTTGAATAACTTCCTTGAAGAAGCAAAGGGACTTGCGAGATTCAGGGGCAGAGAGAATATTGTTCAGGTATATGATTTCTTTGAGCAAAATGGTACTGCATATATTGTAATGGAATATTTACGAGGAAAATCACTTGCTCAATTTGCATCAGATAATGGCGGTAAGCTAAACTATGATATTGTTGCTAATTGCCTGATAAAGGTTCTTGATGCATTAGAGATTGTACATAGCACAGGCATGGTTCATAGGGATTTAAGCCCTGATAATATATTTATATTAGCTGATGGCAGAATAAAGCTTATTGATTTTGGTGCTGCAAGAGAGAGCTATGGTAATGAGGATAAGACATTATCTATTGTATTAAAGCCAAACTATGCACCACCTGAGCAGTTTAAGAAAAAGAGCAGACAGGGCCCTTGGACTGATATTTATGCATTAGGCGCAACAGCATATAAGATTCTTGTAGGTAGTATGCCACCTGAGTCTATAGGCAGATATATGGAGGATGACCTTATCAGACCTTCAACGGTGAATAGTACTGTTCCGGCATATTTTGATGCCATAATATATAAGGCTATGGCTCTTCAGATTGAGAACAGATATCAGCAGGCCTCTGCAATGAAATATGACATAATTAACAGAGGTGTGAGTCCTGCCGGGTTTAATGGAAATAACACTCCAAAACCGAATCCATATCCGAATGCCTCACAGGGAGTGAATTCAAATCCATATCCGAACGCAGCACAGGGAGTGAATTCAAATCCATATCCAAACAGGGGACAGGGAGTAAGTCAGAATACCTATTCTAACAGGACTCAGGTATCAAACAGACCTAATACAGCTGCAACATCACAAAGCAGCAAGTCGAGCACAAGCGGAGTATTGATGATTATAATACTTAGTGCCATAGGAGTTCTTCTTGTAGCTGTCATAATAGTTGCAATAGTTAAGAATAAGGGCGGAACATCAAATAATACGGTAAAACCAAGTCCGTCACCTGTTGTGACAACAGAGGCAACAACAGAGGCAACAACAGAGACAACAACCGAAAGTAGTACATCTTCTTATGGTAGGAATACGTATGGTTATTTTATTTATGAAATAGAACCTGTTATATATGCTCATTCAACGATATTTGAGTACAAAGGTGAAGAAATTGTTGAAAGTGCAGAAATTACATATTCCTTAGATAGTACAGGAACGATTTATACCGCCAAAACTGCAAATGATATTTATACAGATATAGAAATGGATGTTGATGATTCAGGATATGTTGAAGTAGTAGGTGTCATGAGTAATAATTATACAGATGATGACATTAAGGAGTCTATTAGCGTATTAGAAATAGCATATGGTGAATATGATCAATATGATAAAACATATTTATGGGAAAAAGAAGATATATGTGTTGCATTAACTGATGATGGAAGTAATCTGTATATATTATATATGAAGCCTGAATATTGGGAGAGAATAAAGAATAATTAATTACTTTTGATAAAAGGAGAAGCCTGTGGCACATTGTCTTAATTGCTTATATGAATACACTGGAATAGGAAATACATGTCCGTATTGCGGATATAGGAAGGGCTTGCCACCCGAGTCACAGCATCATATCTGGCCATCAGCGATTCTGCATGGCAGATATGAGATAGGAACAGTAATTGGCTCAGGGGGATTTGGAATTACATACCATGCATGGGATTTGTATCAGGATATGCCTGTAGCCATAAAGGAATTCTATCCGCAGGGTACGGCAAACAGGGCTATTAATTCAATGGCAATACAAACCTGTGAGGTTGATAAGATGTCTTCATATACCAAAGGTATAGAGAGATTCCTTGAAGAGGGAAGAAATCTTATGCATTTTAATAATGTTGACAGCATAGTGCGCGTTTATGATTTCTTCGAGGAGAATAATACAGCATATATTATTATGGAGCTGCTTCGAGGTGAGAATCTTAATGACTATATGCTAAGAACAGGTAATGTGGCAACCCTGGATATGGCTAAGAATATTATATTTTCAGTTATCGAGTCACTTGATAATATGCATGAGATAGGGATGATACATAGAGATATCAGCCCGGATAATATATTCATTTGCAGTGATATGAAGGTTAAGCTAATTGACTTTGGCGCGGCAAGAATGAAGCCTGCAGATAATGCTAGAGTATCAATTGTCGTTAAGCCTAATTATGCACCACCGGAGCAGTTTAATCGTAATGGCAGGCTTGGACCTTGGACAGATATATATGCACTTGGAGCAACAATTTACAGAATTCTTACGGGATGTATTCCGCCTGAATCAGTTGCCCGTGTACTAGAAGATGATATAAAGCCTGTATCAAGTGTAAATGCTTATGTAGGTAATCAGCTTAATGATGTTATTATGAAATGCATGGCACTTAAGATAGAGGATAGATATCAGAATGTGGAAGCATTAAGAGATGATTTTATTAATGCTTTTTTGAATAATAAATAATAATAATTCAGATGAGGGAGAAATATGGCGCAGATAGCAAAAAGAACAAAAAGAGGAAGTCTTATTATTCTGATTCAGGGACAGGTTTCAACAGAGAGACTTATGAACGATCAGAATGTAATAGGAAGGGTCTCTACTAATAATGATGTACATGTTATGTTAGACAGTCCTGTAGTATCAAGGATTCATGGTACTATATTTAAGAAGGATAATCAGTATTTTTATGTTGATGCTGGCAGCACTAACGGAACATTTGTAGATGGCAAGTATTACCAGGGAAATGGGGCTGCAGCACCTCTTTCAGAGGGCTCTGTAATTGAGATAAGAAGCAGAAATGAGCAGTTTGGTGTTCTAATGATATTCTCTATGTTCGATTATTCAAGACAGAAATGGAATGTAAGATATCTGGAGGATGGAATGACTAATCAGGTATATATCGGAAGATTAGTAGGTCCGAGAGATATTAGTATTCCTTCAGTACAGATGTCAAGGCAGCATGGAGTTTTTAATCGTGTAAATGGCAGATGGGTTTATCAGGATTTAAATAGCAAGAACGGAACCTTCATTAACAGAGCAATAGTTCGAGGACCGGTTGCGTTAAATGAAAAGGATATTTTACAGGTTGTTAATATTAAGATTATTTATACAAGAGGAATGCTCATATATAACATGCCTAATTCCGGCTGTGAGCTTAGGATTGATAATATTTCAAAGATTGTAAAATGTCCAAAGACAGATCCTTCATATAATCAGAATAATCATATGAAATGCATTCTTGATAGAGTAACCGTAACTATCGACCCATCAGAGTTTGTTGCCGTACTTGGTGGCTCAGGTGCCGGTAAAACTACATTCCTTAACTGTATTAATGGTTATGAGGAAGCAACATCAGGTCATGTATATATGGATGGAATCGATTTGTATAGTCATAAGGATCAGTTGAAAAAGCAAATAGGCTATGTGCCTCAGGAGGATTTGCTTAGAAACGGCATAAGTGTCAGACAGACATTAAGGTACATTGCTAAAATGCGCCTTCCTAAAGACGTGGATACCAGAGAAAGAGAGCAGCGAATTGATCAGACCTTCAATATGCTTGGACTTGATGCAAAATGTCAGGCAAGTGATGTAAAGAAGGTAAGTGGAGGTCAGAGAAAGCGTGTTAGTATTGCTTCAGAGCTGGTATCAGATCCACCTATTATATTCCTTGATGAGCCTACATCAGGACTTGATCCTGAAACAGAGACTAATCTTATCAGCTCATTAAGAAGCCTTGCGCATGTACATGAGAAAACGGTTATAGTAATTACGCATACCCTGAAGAATATTGACATGTTTGATAAGGTTTTGTTCTTTGCACCGGGAGGCAAATTATGCTTTGCAGGAACTCCTGATGAAGCCTATGAGCTCTTTAATGTTAAGGATATGACAGACGTATATAAGATTATCAGAGAGCATACTGCTGAATACGATGCTTATTACAGACAGACAAGGAGATAAGGTATGGGAAACAAAAAAGAAGTTGGCGGCTGTCGCCAGATGTTAATAATGATGCAGCGTAATTTTGAAATAATAATAAATAATAAAGCAAAGCTTATGATGATTGCATTGTTTCCTATTGTAATCGGATTATTGCTGTCTTATGTATCTAGGAAGAATACATTTGAATGCTTTGAGAATGCCTCATCTGCATTATTTGCAATTACAAGTGCAGTAATTTATATTGGAATGTTTAACTCACTAACTGAGATTTGCAAGGAAAGAAGTATAGTAAAAAGAGAATATATGACTAATATGAAGATTCCTTCATACATAATGTCTATTCTTTTGGTTCAGGCTATTATTTGTCTTATCCAAAGTGCAATGCTTACAGGTATATGCTATACGTTACTTGATTTTCCGTCATCTAACCTTTTGTTTAGTGGTGGTTCCTTTATTAAGTATTATATTAGTGTATTTTTAATTATGTATGCAGCTGATGCGATGGGTATGCTTATTTCATCAATAGTAAAGACAAATGAAATAGCTAACCTTATTGCTCCAATAATAATTATTGTACAGCTTGTTCTTTCTGGCGTATTATTCAAGGTTGATGGCGGAGTAATGGAGGTAGTATCAAAATTCACAATTAGCCACTGGGGAATGTCAGCACTTGGAAGAACAGCTCATTTAAATGGAATGATAACAAGAGCAGTATTTGAAGATGAAACAGGACGTTTACAGTCAATAATGCCTACAATAAGTGAGAGTACATATGATGCCATTGGCTCAGAGTTGTTACTTGTGTGGCTTATCTTATTGTTATTCATTGTAGTGTTTGCAATACTAAGCATGCTGTTTTTAAGAAGAATTGAGAAGGATGCGAGATAATATGAAATATCTGGCTACTGCTAAAACAATGCAGGAAATAGATAGACGTACAATTGAAGAAGTAGGAATACCGGGGCTTGTCCTTATGGAAAGGGCGGCCCTTAGTGTTGTAAATGAGATATGTAAGCTTGTCGCACAGGATTCACGAATACTTATTGTTGTTGAAGGTGGCAATAATGGTGGTGACGGACTTGCGGCAGGCAGGATTCTCTATGAGAGAGGCTATAGACCTGATATATATTATATAGGTGGCATTCCAAGAAAGAGTGATAGCTTTGTACAGCAGATGAATATCATTAGACATATGGATATTCCTATATATGATGAATTACCAATAAAGGAATATGATATTATTGTTGATGCAGTATTTGGTGTTGGCTTATCTAGAGATATTACAGGAATCCAATATGAAATAATTAACAAGTTAAATAATATGGCAGGAATAAAGCTTGCAATAGATATTCCTTCAGGGGTAAATGCAGATACCGGCAGTTTAATGGGAATTGGATTTAGAGCTGATATTACTGTTACTTTTGGTCTTATTAAGGTTGGTATGGTTTTGTATCCGGGGAGTGATTATTGTGGCGAGGTTAGAACCTTTGATATTGGTTTCCCGAAAGAAATAATCAGACAGGAGAATATTATTACTTACACATATGACCGCTTTGATTTATCCAAAGTACCGAAACGGAAAAATGATTCTAACAAGGGCAGCTATGGAAGAGTCGCAATTATTGCAGGAAGTCGTGATATTTCAGGCGCATTATCATTTGCGGCGAAGGCGGCATATAGAACAGGTAGCGGACTTGTTAAGGTATATACTCATGAGAATAACAGGAATATTATTGGTACTTTGGTTCCTGAAGCACTTATTATGACATATAATGATGATGAGTCGGCACTTTTATGTGCTGAAGATGCCATAAAATATGGTGATACACTTCTTATTGGCCCAGGCATAGGAAGAGAAGGTGTATCATATATTATGGTTTCGAAAGTAATATCGGAGTATAAAAAAACATTGATTATAGATGCGGATGGGCTTAATATACTTTCTGAGAATATTGATATGCTAAAGAGAAGAAGCGGCAGTACTATAATTACTCCTCACCTGAAGGAAATGGAGCGTCTATGTAAATGCTCTGTCGGTGATATTAAGAAGAGCCTTGTGGATACCTGCAGAAGCTTTGCCGGCGAATACTCATGCATTTGCGTGTTAAAGGATGCACGTACAATTGTAAGTGATGGAACAAATGATGCTTATATTAATACAAGTGGAAACAACGGAATGTCTACCGGTGGTTCAGGAGATGTGCTTGGTGGAATAATAGCTGCATTTATCGGCATGGGTATGGAACCCTATGATGCGGCAAGGCTTGGCGTGTTTGTGCACGGGCTTGCAGGCGATTTAGCATATAAGAATAAAGGCGCTTATGGAATGATGGCAAGTGATATTATGGAATGCATTCCATATGTACTTGGAGGCAGAATAAATGGAAAAGATTTATAGAATAGAAGCTGATATTAATCTTGATAATATTAGATGGAACCTTCTTGAAATGAAGAGACTGGCAGGTGATGATAATATGCTGCTTGCTGTTGTGAAGGCAGACGCATATGGTCATGGTGCAGTATGTGTTTCAAAGGCTATATATGATATAGTTGATTTCTATGCTGTTGCATTTATCGAGGAAGGCATAGAGCTCATTAGAAATGGTATCGATAAGCCTATACTAATATTAGGTCATACTGATTGCTGTGACTATGAGGAGATATTATCATCAGGTATAAGACCTGCTGTATATGATGTTGAGGATTGCAGATATCTGTCTGACTTAGCTGTTTCTAAAGGACAAAAAGCAAAGATACATATTAAGATAGATACAGGAATGGGTAGGATAGGATTTCCTTGTAATGAAGCCGGAATTGAGGCTGTTAAGGAGATTAGTAATATGGATGGAGTAGAGATTGAAGGTATCTTTACTCATTATGCTAAGGCTGATGAATATGATAAAAGTGCAGCTAATAAGCAATATAAGGATTTTACATGGTTTATTGACAGGCTGGTATCGCTTGGTATAGATATCCCAATAAGGCATATTTCTAATAGTGCCGCTATTATGGAGATGAATAACGATGGCTTTAATATGGTAAGAGCCGGTATTGTATCATATGGTTTATATCCATCCGAGGAGGTCGATAAGAGCATTACGGCACTAAGACCGGCTATGGAGCTTATATCACGCGTAATTCATGTAAAGGATGTTGCAGCGGGAACCGGAATAGGCTACGGATGGACATATGTTGCTGATAAGGATATGAAGCTTGCTACCATATCGGCAGGATATGCTGACGGATATCCAAGGGCACAGTCAAATCTAGGAAGAGTGATAATTAACGGCTGCTATGCACCTATAGTAGGACGTGTATGTATGGATCAGTTCATGGTCGACGTAACTGATGTGCCGGATGTTAAGGTACGAGATAAGGTAATTCTTATTGGAGAAGAAGGAGATAAGAGGATTACTGTAGAAGAGGTTGCTGAGCCTGCAGCAAGCTTTAATTATGAGCTTGTGTGCAATGTATCAAGACGAGTTCCAAGAGTATATATAAGAGATGGCAGACCGGATACGGTAGTTGATTATCTGAAATAAAGATTAAGTAGTATGTGAATAATCATTCCGTTTATTGGAAATACTTTTTGTGATGACAGTCATAATATATATCATAAGTATGATAATTTATGAGTCATTACATATAGTATTGATAAATGGGGTGAATAATTTGGTAATCAGACGTGGAGATATATATTACGCTGATTTAAGACCGGTAGTTGGTTCCGAACAAGGTGGAGTAAGACCTGTACTTATTATACAAAATGAAGCGGGCAATAAGCATAGCTCAACAGTTATATGTGCTGCAATAACAAGCAAGATGAATAAAGCCAAGCTTCCTACACATGTTGAGATATCAGCAGGAGGCTGTGCACTTGCTAAGGATTCCGTTATTTTGCTTGAACAGGTTAGAACTATAGATAAACAAAGGCTTAAAGAAAAGGTATGCCATCTTGGTGATGAAGTAATTGAGAAGGTAAATAATGCACTTATGATAAGCCTTGAATTATACTAGAATAAAACGAAGAGGTGATTATAGGACTAGCTAGTCCACAGTATGAAGGTATTTAACAAAAAGACAGAAGAAAAGGTTGAAGAAGAAATAATTTCCATGGTAAATGAAGGAAATGAGCAGGGTCTCATTCATGACGAAGAGATGGAAATGATAACAAATATTTTTGAGTTCTCTGATATGGAAACAAGAGATGCAATGACAGCAAGATCAAATGTTGAAGGTATTGAGCTTGGAATGTCACTTGATGAAACAATGCAGATTATGCTTGAAAGCAATTATTCAAGGTATCCTGTATATGAGGAGGATATTGATAATGTTGTAGGTGTTCTTTATTTTAAAGATCTTGTAAATGCATATCTTAAGGATAAGAGCTTGAAGATATCACAGATTATGGTCGAGCCTGTTTTTGTGCATCCTACATATAAGCTTTCAAAGCTGTTTAAGAAGATGCAGACAGGAAAGATACATATGGTTATTGTTGTTGACGAATATGGTCAGACAGAGGGCGTCATAACAATGGAAGACATATTAGAAGAAATTGTCGGTGATATTTTTGATGAATATGATGATGAAAATGACGATATTGAGAAAAAAGGTGATACCTATATTGTAAATGGCAGAGCCCTGTTAAGTGAGGTTGAAGAGATTCTTGATATCGAGTTTCCGGATGAGGATTTCCAGACCTTGAATGGATTTTTGTTATTTGAGCTTGGCAGACTGCCATATTCCGATGAGGAAGTTGAGATAGTATATCAGGGTTATTTATTTAAGGTATGTGAATTGAATAACAAAATGATTGAGCAAGTAACGATTACTAAGGTTGAAAAATAGAAAATAATATGGTAACATCAGTATTTGGTTAGTATTTATATTAAGGAGAAAGTGAAATGTCAGGACATTCAAAATTTGCAAATATTAAACATAAGAAAGAAAAGAATGATGCTGCAAAGGGTAAGATTTTTACAATTATTGGTAAGGAAATAGTTGTTGCAGTTAAGGAAGGCGGACCTAATCCGGAGAATAACAGCAAGCTTCGTGATGTAATTGCGAAGGCTAAGGCGAATAATATGCCTAACGATACAATTAAACGTGGTATTGACCGTGCTGCAGGAGATGCTAATTCAGTAAACTATGTAGTTAATACATACGAAGGCTATGGACCTAACGGAACAGCAATTATAGTAGATACACTTACAGATAATAAGAATAGAACAGCTGCTAATGTTCGTAACTGCTTTACAAAGGGTGGCGGTAATGTTGGAACAACAGGCTGTGTATCATATATGTTCGATAAGAAGGGGCAGATAATTATAGCTAAGGAAGACTGTGATATGGACGCAGATGATCTTATGATGATTGCACTTGATGCAGGCGCTGAGGATTTCGCAGAAGAGGATGACAGCTTTGAGGTTATTACGGCACCTGAGGACTTCTCAGCAGTAAGAGAAGAGCTTGAGAAGAACAATATCAAGATGGC
This sequence comes from Coprococcus sp., assembly GCA_016296785.1. Taxonomy (GTDB): domain Bacteria; phylum Bacillota; class Clostridia; order Lachnospirales; family Lachnospiraceae; genus Coprococcus. The sequence goes on from JAEDHX010000002.1 coordinate 42,048, forward strand.
TGAGGCAGAAGTAACAATGATTCCTCAGAACTATGTAGATTTGACAGACCCGGATGCAGTAAAGAAATTTACAAGAATAATAGATATGCTTGAAGAAGATGATGATGTTCAGGCAGTTTATCATAACGCTAATCTTCCGGATGAAGAATAAATAATAGGGGCTGCATTTGCAGTCCTTTTTATGATTATAGAGGTATTATTAATGAAACGCATTTTGTCATATTTGAAAAGCTATAAAAAAGAAAGTATCCTGGCACCTTTATTTAAGATGCTGGAAGCCTGCTTTGAGTTATTTATCCCAATAGTAATGGCACGAATAATCGATATAGGTATAGCAAATAAGGATATGGGCTATGTACTTAGGATGTGCCTTGTAATGGTATCACTAGGAATAATAGGTCTTGTCTGCTCGCTTACTGCCCAATATTTTTCGGCGAAGGCTGCAACAGGATTTGGTACTGCACTTAGAAATGATTTATTTAGGCATATTACAAGCCTGTCATATACAGAGATAGATAATATAGGAACATCAACGCTTCTGACCAGAATGACAAGTGATACAAATCAGATACAGACAGGAGTTAATCTTGTTCTGAGATTATTCCTTCGTTCACCATTTATTGTATTTGGTGCAATGATTATGTCATTTACAATTGATGTAAGGTCTGCAATGACATTTGTTGTAACAATACCGCTTCTTTCGATTGTGGTATTTGGAATAATGCTTATTAGTATTCCTCTTTTTAAGAAGGTTCAGGAAAGACTTGACAGGGTAACATTACTTACCAGGGAGAATCTTTCAGGCGCAAGAGTGATTAGAGCCTTTAACAGACAGGATAAAGAGGTTGAAGAATTTGACAGGGCAACTGATGATTTGATGGGAGTTTCGTTATTTGTTGGAAGAATATCAGCGTTTCTAAATCCTGTCACTTATGTAATCATTAATCTTGCAACTGTAGCAATTATTTGGATTGCCGGAAAACAGACTAATAGTGGTATTATTACGCAGGGACAGGTGGTTGCGCTTGTAAACTATATGTCACAGATTCTTGTTGAGCTTGTAAAGCTTGCAAATCTTATTATTAATATAACTAAGTCTATTGCCTGTGCCAAGAGAATTAATATTGTATTTGAACAGTCACCATCAATTGTTGACGGCAAGGGTTATGATATTACCGGAACAGCTGCTAATGCACCAAGGGTTGTATTTAGTGGAGTTGATTTAAGATATGACAAGGCTAAGGAGGCGTCCTTAACTAATATAGATTTTGCAGTTAATAAAGGCGAGACAATTGGAATAATAGGTGGTACAGGTTCCGGCAAATCCTCACTTGTTAATATGATTCCAAGGTTTTATGATGCAACCAAGGGAGAAGTACTTATTGACGGAATAAATGTTAAGTCATATTCTCTTGCAGAGCTTAGAAAAAGGATAGGAGTTGTTCCCCAAAAGTGTGTATTATTCCAGGGAACAATAGCAGATAATATCAGATGGGGTAACAGGGAAGCTACTGATGAGGAAATAAATGCTGCCTTATGTGTTGCACAGGCAAAGGATTTCGTTGATGCTAAGGAAGGCGGAATTAACTATATGATTTCAGAGGGTGGTAAGAATCTGTCCGGCGGACAAAAGCAAAGGCTTACTATTGCAAGAGCAATTGTAAGAAAACCGGAGATACTGATTCTTGATGACAGCTCCTCTGCACTTGATTTTGCAACAGATGCCGCACTTAGAAAAGCAATAAAGGAATATGCTAAGGACATGACGGTCTTTATTGTATCACAAAGAGCCTCTACCATTATGAATTCAGATAAGATAGTAGTAATGGATGATGGTGAGATAGCAGGAATAGGAACTCATATAGAGCTTCTTGCTAACTGTGAAGTATATAAAGAAATCTGCCAGTCCCAGCAGATAGAGGTGGCGTCATGAGTAATACAAAAAAGACAAATAATAAAGCCACAATTAAAAGAATACTAAAATATATTAGAAAATATATAGTACTTGTAATTATGTCGCTTGTATGTGCTGCAGTATCTGTAGTACTGACGTTATATGCACCAATACTTATCGGACGCGGAGTAGATAAGATAGTAGGTCCTTCAAATGTTGATTTTGCAGGACTTAAGGAGATACTTATTAAACTGTGTATTGTTGTTGCAATTACGGCAGTAGCGCAGTGGATAATGAATATCCTAAATAACAAAGTGACTTATAAGGTTGTAAATGATATCAGAACAAAAGCATATAAGAAGCTTGAGAGATTGCCACTTTCTTATATAGATTCTCATAAGCATGGAGATATAGTCAGCAGGATTATTTCTGACGTTGATCAGTTTTCAGACGGACTTCTTATGGGCTTTACGCAGCTGTTTACGGGAGTTATGACAATAATCGGTACTCTTTGTTTTATGATATCAATTAATAAGCTGATAGCGCTTATTGTTGTATGCATAACACCTGTTTCATTATTTGTGGCTGCCTTCATTGCGAAGAAGACCTATAACATGTTTATGAAGCAGTCAAGAATTAAGGGTGAGATGACCTCCCTTGTAAATGAGATGGTTGAGAATCAAAAGGTAGTTACAGCATTTTCGATGGAGGATGAGGTAAATGAACGCTTTAATGAGATAAATGGCAGGTTAAACAAGGCCTCACTTGATGCTACCTTCTTTTCTTCAACTACAAATCCGTGTACAAGATTTGTAAACAGCCTTGTATATACAGGAGTAGGCATTGTAGGCGCTATAATGGCCATAAAAGGCTTAATATCTGTTGGACAGCTTACTAGCTTCCTTAGCTATGCAAATCAGTATACAAAGCCATTTAACGAGATTTCAGGCGTGGTTACTGAGCTCCAAAATGCACTTGCATCAGCTGCAAGAGTATTTGAGCTTATTGATGAGAAGACTGAGCTTGTTAATTCAGAAAATGCGATTGAGTTAGGAACCGTAAATGGTGATGTTCTGCTTAGCAATGTAGATTTTTCATACAACAAGGATGTAGAGCTTATTAAGAATCTTAATCTGGATATTAAGAAGGGCCAGAGAGTAGCTATAGTTGGACCTACAGGCTGCGGTAAGAGTACTGTTATCAATCTTCTTATGAGATTTTATGATGTTGATGCCGGAAGCATAAGTGTGGATGGCCATGATATCAGAGAGGTCACAAGACGGAGTCTTAGAAGAAATTATGGAATGGTTCTTCAGGAGACCTGGCTTAAGACCGGAACAATAAGAGACAATATAGCATACGGAAGGCCGGAGGCGACAGATGAAGAGGTTATTGCGGCTGCAAAGCAGTCACATGCACACAGCTTTATTAAAAGACTGCCTGATGGATATGATACAGTTATTACTGAGGATGGAGGTAACCTTTCACAGGGACAGAAGCAGCTCCTTTGTATAACAAGAGTTATGCTTGATTTACCACCTATGCTTATACTTGATGAAGCTACATCATCAATTGATACAAGAACTGAAATAAGAATACAGCGTGCATTTACAAAGATGATGCAGGGAAGAACAAGCTTTGTTGTTGCTCATAGATTGTCAACTATTAAAGAGTCTGATATTATTCTTGTTATGAAGGATGGTCATATAAAAGAGCAGGGCAATCATGAAGAGCTTCTTGCAAGAGGCGGCTTCTATGCAACACTATATAATTCACGTTAGAAATACAATTTGAGGAGTGATAATACATGAAGGTAAGTGAAACAGGATATACAAAAGACGAGTTACTTGAAATAGCAGACAAATATCTTGCTGAGCCTGCAAGACGCTGGAATTTTATTGAGGAAAAGGGAGATGGCATGTATGTATATGATGAGGAAGGTAATGCCTATCTTGATTTCTTTGCAGGAATAGCTGTAAGCAGTGCGGGTAACTGTAATAAGAAGGTTGCCGAGGCAATTGCCAATCAAAGCAGCGAGGTAATACATGCATCTAATTATGCATATACACTTCCAATGCTCCTTATGGCTAAGAAGGTATGTGATACAATTGGAATGGAGAAAATAATATTCCAGAATTCCGGTACTGAGGCAAATGAGGCAATGATAAAAATGGCAAGAAAATATGGTGTCGATAATTATGGACCGGAAAGATATCATATAGTAACAGCTAAGAACAGCTTTCATGGAAGAACGTATGGTGCGCTTTCTGCAACAGGACAGCCTGATAATGCCTGCCAGATAGGATATAAGCCTATGCTTCCCGGCTTTTCATATGCTGAGTATAATAATCTTGAGGATTTCAAGAGTAAATGTACAAAGAACACAATTGCTATTATGGTAGAGCCTGTACAAGGTGAAGGTGGAGTATATCCTGCTACTGTAGAGTTTCTTCAGGGTTTGCGTGATTTTTGTGATGAGAATGATATGCTGCTTCTCTATGATGAGGTTCAAACAGGCTGGGGAAGAACAGGAGACATAATGGCATATATGGCTTATGGTGTTAAGCCTGATATGGTTTCAATGGCTAAGGCAATTGGTGGCGGTATGCCAATTGGTGCTATGTGTACATCAGCTAAGCTTGCTAAGACCTTTGGTGCAGGTGCGCATGGTTCAACATTTGCAGCTAATCCTGTATGCTGTGCAGCGGCACTTGCTGAGATAGATGAAATACTTGATAACAACCTGGCAGCAAATGCTAAAGAGGTTGGAGAGTATTTTATGAAGGAGCTTACAAAGCTTCCATTTGTAAAGGAGATACGCGGTAAGGGACTTCTTGTTGGAGTAGAATTTACTAAGGATATTGCCTTTGAGGTTAAGCATAAGGCAGTTGAAAACAAATTATTAATTACAGCAGTCAGGTCTAATATTATTCGAATGGCGCCACCTCTTATTGCAACTAAGGAGGACTGTGACAGAGCCATCGAGCTGCTTATTAAGTCGGTAAATGAGGCAACAGCCTAGAATTGGAGAATTATTATGGGAAGAAGTAAAGATGAAATGCAGGATGTGACGCTGCTAGGCAACAAAAATGTAACCTATAGCATGGATTATGCGCCGGAGGTACTTGAGACCTTTGTAAATAAGCACCAGGATAATGATTATTTTGTCAAGTTTAACTGTCCTGAGTTTACAAGCCTTTGTCCAATAACAGGCCAGCCGGACTTTGCAACAATATATATTTCATATGTTCCTGATGTTAAAATGGTTGAAAGTAAATCCCTAAAGCTATATTTATTCAGCTTCAGAAATCATGGTGACTTCCATGAGGACTGCGTTAATATTATCATGAAGGATTTAATTAAGCTAATGGAGCCTAAATATATAGAGGTTTGGGGCAAATTTACACCAAGAGGCGGAATATCGATAGATCCATATTGTAATTATGGAAGACCGGGAACTAAGTGGGAAGAGGTTGCCTGGAACAGACTTGCAAACCACGACCTTTATCCTGAGAAAATAGATAACAGATAAGTAAGGCATTAGTTATGACGGAATATGAAAAGACAGTAGATTATATACTTAATATACCTATGTTTGCAGGCAAAATCGGCCATGATAATCTGAAACAGCTTCTGGACAGACTTGGTAATCCGGAGGATACGCCTCATATTATTCATGTTGCCGGAACAAATGGTAAGGGTTCAACCTGTAAGGCGCTTGCAACGCTGTTAATGCATTCAGGATATCGTGTAGGGCTTTTTACGTCACCTCATCTGGTATCGATAAATGAACGTATAAGTATAAATGGCGAAGATATTTCGAACGAGGATTTTGTTAGCTGTTTTAATAAGGTTAAGGCAGCATTTGATATTCATCCATCCTTCTTTGAGGTTGTATTTGCGATGGCAGCAGTTTATTTCAAGGAAAAAAAGGTAGATTACGTTATATATGAAACCGGAATGGGTGGACGTCTTGATGCAACTAATGTTGTTAAGCCGGAGCTTACTATTATTACCTCTATTTCGTACGACCATATGGAATATCTTGGAAATACAATAGAGCAGATTGCATACGAGAAGGCAGGTATTATTAAGAAGGATACTCCGTTGATTTATTTCAGGAGAGATGAGTCTTCCTCCAGAATAATAGAGGATGTGGCGAAATCCTTGAATTCAAAGGTAATATCAGTCGAAAAATCAAACTATATAATAAATCATTTGCAGGATAAAAACATTGATTTTTCACTTCATACTAGTTATTATAGTTATGATAATTTGATGATAAAGAGGACATCCCTTTATCAGGTTGAAAATATTAGTCTTGCAGTAGCAGCATACTACTATTTGCTTGATGGTATTGTTGACATGGATGTGCTGCGAGATGGCTTGTATGAATTTTGCTGGCAAGGAAGAATGGAAGAGGTTCTTCCCGGAGTATTTGTTGATGGAGCTCATAATGAAGAGGCAATAGGCTCATATGTTGAATCACTAAAGATGCTTCATAAGGATTGCAGTAAGATACTCGTATTTGCAGCAGTATCTGATAAAGACTATGAGTCAATGATTAAGATACTTATAGATAATATAGAATTTGACTATATTATTGTAACAGGAGTTAAGGGCAGGAGAAAGACGCCCGTAGATGTTATTGCTAAGATATTTGAAGCACAGACAAATAAGGCTGTACTTAGCTATGACAGGATACAAGATGCCATGAATAAGGCATTGCAATTAAAGGCGGAAGCGAAAAATACTAACATCTATTGTGTTGGTTCTCTCTACCTGGTAGGAGAGGTCAAAGAATGGATAGAAAATGGGAGGCCATTATGATAAATTTTGATGAAGAGGTAAAGAAGTTTAAACCTACTCTTGAGCTTGATCAGGCAGAAGAAGCTATATACAATAATGATATGAAGGACATTATGGATATTATGCAGGAGATGATGAGAGTAGCTAAGGAGACGGAGCGATAAATATGGCAGATGTACTAAATTGTAAGCACTGTGGAGGAGCCATAGCTGTTACAGGTTATTGCTCTGTGTGTGGGCTGAAAATTGAATATGTCAATAAAGCACTTAACTCATCTAAGTATTATTATAATATTGGTCTTGACATGGCAAGAGTTAGAGATATGACAGGAGCTAAGGAAGCACTCAAGAAATCCTTGAAATATGACAAGATGAATATTGATGCAAGAAATCTGCTTGGACTTGTGTATTATGAAACAGGTGAGGTAGTAATGGCACTTAGTCACTGGGTAATAAGTGTAAACTATTTCTCAGGCAGAAATGTAGCAAAGAGATATATCAAGGAAGTAAGGTCTAATCCTCATAAGCTTGAGTCTGTTAACAATGTTGCAAGGAAATATAACCAGGCACTTGCATATGCTAAACAGGGAAGTAAGGATTTGGCATTTATTCAGCTTAGAAAGGTGCTTTCTGATAATAATAAGTTTATTAAGGGATACCTCCTTCTTGCATTATTGTTAATTGATGAAGGACGTGTTGAAAAGGCTGCTAAAGCACTTAAGAGAGTATTAAAGATAGATAGAACAAATCCTCTTGCTGTCAGATATTTTAAGGAGATGGGCCATTCGGATGAGGAGATAATGAATTTCCGAGACCATCCGGAGGATAATTATGATGCTGATGTATTATTTGTAGATGATGCAAAGGGCTTTTCTAAGACAGGTAATGTTGATTTTGATGGTGAACCAATACCTGTTGGCAGATATAAGGATATTAACTTCTATAAATACTCAATTGCATACATTCTTGCTGGTCTTATCCTGGGTGTTGCAGTAACCTGGTTTTTAATAATACCTCATAGAGATAAAGAGGCTGATAACGCAGAGCGTGATCTTAGAATTTCATTTAGTGAAGAGATAGCAGATAAGAATGTTAAGGTAACATCTCTGGAAAATGAAATAGGATCACTGCAGGACGAGCTTGATGATTCAAAGAATCAGATTGTCGGACTTGAAAAAAAGATAGCTTCTTACGAGGCGGCATCAGTTCAGATTCTATCTGAGGAGGATAAGGTAAAGGTTCAGGCAGGCATTAAGAAATATAATGATATGTCATATGATGCGGCAATTGATGATTTTGATGCAGTATTAGATAAGAATCCTGATAGTGATATTGCACTTTACTATAAGGGCATGTGCTACGTTAAGAAATCTGATAACCAGACGGCAAAGCAGATATTTACTAAACTTGTTAATAGCTGTCCTGATTCAGTATACTATACTATTGCTGCTTCTTATACAGATAAGACCACTGATTCAGATACCTCATCAGTGCCGGAAGCAGATGGCAATAATGATGCAGATGATGATGGACAAGATAATGGACAGGATAATGGTGATGTACCTTTAGATGAATAATATATTGAGTCAATAACTAAATATTAATGATTACAAAAGACAAGCATATTATATGTTTGTCTTTTTTGTATAATTAGGAAATCCCTCCGAATTTCCTATTATACAAAAACGCTCCGCTAAGGATGCGCACTCGCGCGATAGAAAGTCTGTCGCACAAGCGACCGCGCTTGGCGCGAGAATCTCGCAAGCGAGATTCTTTCTAATATTAGTGAGAAAAAATGGAGGTTGATGATGAATATTTATGAAATAATGGGGGATACTATAGTAATAAGTCTGCCAAAGGAGGTAGATGATTATAGGGCATCGATAATAATAGAAAATACTAATAAAGCATTTGCAGATGAACGAATAAGACATGTTGTATTTGATTTTAAGGAGACATGTTTTATGGACAGCTCGGGAATAGGTCTGATTACAAGACGTTTCCGTGATGTATATGATAGGGGCGGTACGGCTGCTGTTGTAAATGTGAATCCAAGGATAGACAAAATTCTATTGATGTCAGGCATATATAAGATAGCGGATAAGCTTGACAAATAAAATATACCAAAAAAGGAGCAAATCATGAATAATAACGGAATTAGATTTGAATTTGCAAGTGATGCTAAGAATGAAGGACTTGCAAGGGTTGTTGTTGCATCGTATCTGACAAGAACAAATCCCACACTAACAGAGATAGAGGATGTCAAAACAGCTGTATCAGAGGCGGTAACAAATTCTATTATACATGGATATGATGGAAAAGCAGGAACAATAGTAATAAATGCGTACATAGAAGGAAGAGAACTTAGTCTTGAAATAATAGATTATGGATGTGGAATAGCAGATATAAATAAAGCAATGGAGCCGATGTATTCGAGCAAAAAAGATGGAAATCGTTCAGGAATGGGGTTTTCCTTTATGGAGGCATTTATGGATGAGCTCGTTGTTGAATCTGAGGTAGGTAAGGGAACAACAGTAAAAATGAAAAAGAAGATTGGTTATGACTTGGAGACTTATTAATGGAAGATAATCTGGAGCTGTTAATTCGCGCCAAGGAGGGCTGCGACTATGCAAAGGAGAAGCTTGTAAAACAAAACCTGGGTCTTGTATTTAGTATCGCAAGAAGGTTTACGGGAAGAGGATATGACATAGAGGATTTGTATCAGATAGGATGCATAGGTCTGTTAAAGTGTATTGACAGATTTGATGCTTCTTATAATGTTAAGTTCTCAACCTATGCGGTGCCGTTAATACAAGGCGAGATAAGACGTTTCCTAAGAGATGATGGAGCAATAAAGGTCAGCAGAAGTCTTAAAGCTACAATGAATAAGGTTGAAACATACAGACAAAGAGTGATAAAGGAAAGTGGTACTGAGCCGGGAATTGAAGAGATTGCGGCAGGACTTGGGATAAATCCATGTGATATAGTAATGGCATTAGAGTCATCCTATAAGGTGGAATCATTAGATAGTCCGATGCTTATAGAAAAACCATCTGAGAAGGAAAATGATATTATAGAAACTATAATGATTAAGCAAATGCTTCAGTCACTTCCAAGTGATGAAAAGGAGCTTATTAACCTTAGATATTTTAAGGACAAAACACAGAGCCAGACCGGTGAGGCTCTTGGACTAAGCCAGGTTCAGGTAAGCAGGCTGGAAAAGAAAATTCTTGATAAGATGAAAAAGCAAATATTGGAATAATAAAAGCCATGTAATTGGACACTCTATGTATATAAATATACATTAACAGAGGTTAGTTACATGGCTGATTTATTATATTTGAGTCTTTCTGAAAGCGTTATGGCAGAATCAAGAAAGGTGAGAATAAAGGATGTATCAAAAATAGTATGCGACAATCCTGACATTAAATATGGTGTAGAAAAGCTTGAATTAATGAATTTTTCAGGAAGCAAGGAACAACAGGTAATATCTATTCTTAATATTATTGAAGAAATTAAGAAGGAGTATCCCGACTGTCAGATAATAAACCTTGGCAAGCCTGAAACAATTGTATATTACAAGTCCTATGATGCTTCAGATAGAATAAAGCAAAAGCTCAAGTTCGCATTTGTCTGTTTAATTGCTTTTCTTGGAGCAGGCTTTTCTATTATATCATATAACTCAGATGTCAATCTCGTAGCACAGCTTGACTTAATGCAGAATATATTTGTAGGAGAAAGTGAGAAAGGCTCTACAGTTGCAGGAATAGCCTATAGTCTTGGCCTGCTTATTGGAATTATTGTCTTCTTTAATCATGGGACAAATAAGAAGTTCTCAGATGATCCAACGCCTCTTCAGGTGCAGATGAGAAAATATGAGCAGGAGGTAAATGAGGCTATAATAACAGATGCAGAAAGAAAGAAGGATATAAGGGATGCTGATTAGATATGTAATTCTTGTCATTGTCTGTATGGCAGGTGGTGCTGTTATTGCCAGCGGGTATTTCGCATTTATTTCACTTATTGGAATATTTCCTAAGCTGCTTGAGAAGGTTAAGGGGAATAGGCATTATATGCTTGTTGAAGGCCTGCTGACATATGGAGCTGTAATTGCAAATGCAATATATGTTTTTAATATACGTGTTCCCATAACAATAATTGGGCTTTCTGTGCTTTCATTTTTTGGTGGCGTATTTGTTGGATGTCTTGTCGGGGCTCTTGCAGAGGTCCTTAATGTATTTCCAATTATCTCAAGGCGAATAAATATAAGACGTGGAATGCCTTATGTAATATATGCTATAGGAATAGGCAAGGCTATAGGCTCCTTTATAGGGCTTATGGCATACGGATTGTAATAGAAATAATGATTGTGGAGGATATTAATTATGAAATATGAACCTAAAGAAAAGGATTATAATATATATGTTCAAAATATAACACCAACATCAAACTCATTTAAAAACTGTTTATGGGCATTTCTTGTTGGCGGTGCAATATGTACACTTGGTGAGGTGCTTCTTAATGTAATAGAAAGCTATGGATTCACCAAGGATAATAGCTATGGTTATGTTTCAATGATACTTGTATTAATCAGTGTCATGCTTACAAGTTTTAATCTATATAAGAAAATAGCAAAATATGGTGGTGCCGGAGCACTTGTTCCAATTACCGGCTTTGCAAATGGTGTATGTGCACCAATAGTAGAATTTCAGACAGAGGGAGAGGTGTTTGGTAAAGGTGTAAAGGCCTTCACAATTGCAGGACCGGTTATTTTGTATGGAATTTTTACAAGCTGGCTGCTTGGTCTTATATATTGGATATTTACTCTGTAATCTCCTATATGGAGGTTATGGAGTAAATTGTGTTATTTGTATAAATATATCAATGCAATAATACCTATAATGTGATATATTATTTGTGGCAATGATATATTGAGAGGGTAAATGGTCACAGGTATGAAGAAAATATTAATTGCAAATTGTAATTGCGAGATAAGAAAGAAGATAGAGGATATCAGCAATCGCCTTGGTGCAGACTGCATAGTCATACCAAAGAATATGTATAATCATACTGTTGCAGAGCTTGCAGGTATTAAAGTACTTAATAGCATGGTCACTGAATATAATGGTAATGAATTCTCTATGGAGATGGTTGTATTTTCAAATCTGTCAGATAAGGAGCTGGATTTGTTTCTTGATTTATGCAGGAAAAGCCAGACACAAATAAGGCTAAAGGCGGTAGTAACAAAGGATAATTCCGGCTGGTCGCTGGTTGATTTATATAATGAACTGATGCGTGAATATTTATTTTATAAGATGCGTGCTCGTTGACAAAATATAAGGTCCGTGTTACTTTATAGTAAAATGATTCTTAGTTTACATAATTGGGTAATGATGATATGAGCGTAAATGGAACAAAGAGAAGGAAACCTGGTAGGAAGACAATAAAGAGAAGAAGGATTATTATAAGCTGGTTATTTACCGGTTTATTTTTGATGCTATTTTATATTATTTTCTGTGCCTTTATTGGTTCTAAGCATTTCTATGCTAATACCTCGATAAATGGAATTGATGTAAGCGGGCTTACATCTGTTGAGGCATCAGAGCTTGTAAAAAACGATTTTGATTATAAGTATAAAGATGTATCAGTGATAGTAATGCTCAAGGATATAGAATACAGGATTCAGATTACTGATGCACTTAATATGAATATTCTTGATGTTGTAGAAAGATCTCTTGACAGAAGTCATGGTTTCTTTGGCAGAGGCTTTAATTATATTAAGTCATTATTTGTTGATTCTTCATATGATGCAAAGCCATTTATATCAAATAAAAAGGCAATAATTGATGCTATTTCTAATAGCGGAATAAATGATGTTGCTAATTCAGGAGAGAAGCCATACGAGGTTAAGGATGGAATTATCTACATTACAAAGGGTAAGGGTGGATATGAGGTTAATATAGATAACCTGACAATGCAGATAGAGAGTATTATTATAAATGACAATTTTGATGAAAAGATAAATTGTCCGCTTAAATATAGTGATATTGATATACAGAGTATATATGATGACATATATGTTGAGCCTGCTAATCCTACATTAGATCCGGACAATGATTATGCTGTTGTTGATGCAAGAAAAGGCGTGAGCTTCGATATGAAGGAGGCGAAGAAGCTGATTGATGCTGCAGGTGATGACGATATAGTTAAGATTCCACTCATCTATACTGAGCCGGATATTACCACGGCACAATATAAGGAATTGCTTTACAGAGATATTCTCGGAAGCTTTACGACAAGCGTTAGCGGAAGTGATAATAGAAAGAATAATGTCAGACTCGCATCAGAGTATTGTGACGGAACAGTAATTATGCCGGGCGGTGCATTTTCTTTTAATAATACTGTTGGAGAGAGAACTATAGACAGAGGCTTTATGGCAGCACCATCATATGTAAATGGTGAGTCGGTAGATGAGGTTGGCGGAGGAATATGCCAAGTATCATCAACTCTTTATAACGCATGTCTATATGCTAATTTGTACATAAATGAAAGACATTGCCATCCTCATGAATCCAGCTATGTAAATGCAGGCTTTGATGCTACAGTATCCTGGGGTGGACCTGATTACGTGTTTACAAATAATACAAACTATCCAATAAAGATTTCTTCGTTGTATGATGGAAGTAATCTATATTGTGTAATATATGGTACAAAGGAAAGTGAGTTCTATGTTGAGCTATCTAGTGAGACATTATCTGTTACTGAGTATGAAACGAAATACGAGGATGATGACACGTTAGAAGAAGGCAAAGAAGAGGTAGAAGTAAGAGGTATCAACGGATTTACCGTTCAGACATATAGAAAGGTTTATGATGCTGAGGGTAATGTAATATATAATGAGCCTGAATCTATTAGTGCTTATTCAAAGCAGGATGAACTTATAAAGGTAGGAACAAAGAAGAAAAAGAAGCCTAAGAAGGACAAGACTGAGGCGGAGTCTACTACAGAAGAACCGGAAAGCACTACAGAGGGTACAACTGAGAGTACAGAAGAAAGTACGACAGAGAAGGCTTCAGAGGATACTAATTAGTAGATATTTTCTAATTATATGCTTCATTAATTATTAAATTAATATAAATACTTAAAAAAATATGGGGAAAGGTCAATTTTTTTGATATAATAAAAAAGGCCTTTCTTTTTTTAGTTTATAGGAGGATAAGTATATGTATTTGGTATTTGATATTGGAGGAACATTTATAAAATATGCCCTTATGACAATAGATGGCAATATAGTTGAAAAGAAAAAGGTATCAACGGATACCTGCAGGCAGAGAATTGAAGATTTTGTAAGTCTGATTTCCGGTATATATAATAAATACAGTGAGGAACAGCATATAGAGGGGATGGCACTTGCAATTCCCGGACTTGTTGATGTAGATAAAGGAATTGTATACGAAGGCGGAGCCTTACCATATCTTCATAAAGAAAATGTTGGTGAGCTATTATCTAAAGCATGTAATAATATACCTGTTGCACTTGAAAATGATGGCAAATGTGCAGCACTTGCAGAGATTTGGCTTGGAAATGCAAAGGATTGTGACAATGCCTGTCTAATTGTGGTTGGAACAGGAATTGGCGGAGGTCTCGTAATAAACAGACGTGTACATAGAGGTAATGCATTAGTTGCAGGAGAGCTATCCTTCCTTCTTGAGAACATGACAAGGCAGGAGGTTCTTGATTATGATAAGATTGATGACTCAAATGGATCTGATGACAGATGGAGATGTGCAAGATTTATTGCAGCGGGCTCATGTTCAACATCAGCATTAAGAAGAAAAGTGGCTTATAGCAAGGGTATATCATATCATGATATATCAGGTGAGTATATATATGAATTAGCATCCCAAGGTGATCAGGTGTGTATTGACGCTATTGAAGATATGTGCTTTATGCTTGCAAAGCATTGTATGGATATTTACATGATTATGAATCCTGATGTTATTCTTATTGGTGGTGGAATAAGTGCTCAGCCTGATTTTATTCCTTCTATACAAAAATATGCTGATAAGATGGCAAGAATTACCCGTATGTATGATAAGCTGGTAATTAAACCTTGTTTATATGGTAATGATTCCAATTTAATTGGGGCATTATATAATTATATACAAAAATATATTATTGGATAGGGAGATGAAATATGGGAGTAAGTAGTAAGCTGTTTAAGGAGTATGCAGATAAATGCATCGCCAAAGAAAAAATATCGCCTGAACTATATGAGCAGTATGGGGTTAAAAAGGGACTGCGAGATAAGAATGGCAAGGGAGTACTGTCAGGAATTACAGATATTTCTAAGATAGTATCATCAAAAGAGGAAGATGGGATCAGTGTTCCATGTGATGGAATGCTTTATTATAGAGGCTATGACATATTTGATTTGGTTAATGGTGTAAAGGCAAGAAATGGCTTTGGTTTTGAAGAGACAGCGTATTTGTTGCTTTTTGGTAATCTGCCAAATGAAGCTGAGCTTAAGGATTTTAATGAGCTTATGTCACTTAGCAGAACTCTTCCAAAGAATTTTGTAAGAGATGTAATAATGAAGGCTCCCAGCAAGGATATTATGAACTGTATGACAAAGAGTATACTGACACTTGGTTCTTATGATAAGAAGATGTCAGATGTGTCAATCAGTAATGTAATCAGGCAGAGTATTATGCTGATTAGTGTATTTCCTATGTTTGCAGTATATAGCTATCATGCCTATAATCATGCGGAGAATGATGAAAGCTTTTATATTCACAGACCTAGTCCTGAGCTTGGTGTTGCAGAGAATATTCTTAGGATGCTAAGACCTGATAAGAGTTTTACAGAGCTTGAGGCAAGGGTACTTGATATTGCACTTATGCTTCATATGGAGCATGGAGGTGGTAATAATTCAACATTTACAACAAGAGTTGTATCATCAGCTGGTTCTGATACATATTCAGTAATAGCAGCTGCGTTATCATCCTTAAAGGGACCTAAGCATGGTGGAGCAAACATCATGGTAATGAAGATGATTGATGATTTGAAGGAAAATGTATCAGATTATAATGATGAAGAACAGCTGTATCAATATCTGGAAAAGCTTGTGGATAAGAATGCATTTGACAAGAAAGGTCTGATATACGGAATGGGACATGCTGTATATTCGGTATCAGATCCCAGAGCTCGAGTTTTTAAACAATTTGTTGAGCAGCTGGCAATAGCAAAGGGAAGAGAAGATGATTACAAGCTCTACACTAATATTGAAAGACTAGCACCTATTGTAATATCAAAGAAACGCAAGATATATAAGGGCGTAAGTGCTAATGTAGATTTCTATAGCGGCTTCGTATACAGTATGCTGGGTATTCCTGTTGAGCTATATACACCTTTATTTGCAATGGCCAGAATAGTGGGCTGGAGTGCACATAGAATAGAAGAACTAATAAATGTTGACAAAATAATACGTCCTGCTTACCAAAGTATAGTGGAAGAGCAGGACTATGTACCATTAGCTGACAGATAAAGCTTACAGAATAATTATTCAGCATCTTTCGGATTTGATTTATTATTTCCGGAAGGTGCTGTTTTAATTTCCTGATTTGTATATAAGTTTACATAATGTGGTCTGAGCTTAGAATAAATAATCTTTTGTTCGTTGTACAGACTATAATAACCTGACAGCATATAGCTGATAGCACAACCAATTGCGAAATATACTATTCCTTTGCCGCCGAACAATTCAATACTTAGGAATAGTGATGTAAGTGGACAATTCACTACACCACAGAAAAAGCAAATAAGTCCAAGTGCAGCTGCAAAGCCGGGGTCAAGTCCCATAAGACTACCTGTAACACAGCCAAAGGTTGCACCAATAAAGAAGGATGGTACAATTTCTCCTCCTCTAAAGCCGCAGGCAATCGTAATGCAGGTAAATATCATCTTACAAAGGAAGTCAAGAGGTCTTGCATCACCTGCTATTGCCCTTTCTATAATATCCATGCCTGCGCCATTATAATCTGTTGTCTGCAATACAATTGTCAGGGTAGTAAGCATTAAACCGCCTACAAATACACGAATATACTGATTTTTGAAATACTTTCTAAATAATCCATGAGTAAGATGCATTAATATGCAAAATAAGCTGCTCAGTATTGCACATAATATTGCAATGATAATTATCCTTGTTGCATTTCCTATGCCAAAGGAAGGAATGCTTTCTAAACTGAAATATGTATGAACAACATTTAGTTTATGTGTTATTGCAAATGCTATTACTGAAGATAAAAGACATGGAACAAAGGCACAATAATATAATATTCCAATGCTGATAACCTCCATACTAAATAATGCAGCTGAAATAGGTGTTCCAAATAGTGCAGAAAAGACAGCACTCATACCACAAAGTGTAAGGATGTGCTTATCGCTGTCATCAAGCTTGAATAATCGTCCTATTGATACTCCAAGACTTCCACCTATTTGAAGTGCAGCACCCTCACGTCCTGATGAGCCGCCAAATAAATGTGTGATTACAGTAGTAATAAAGATTAACGGAGCCATTCTTGCCGGAACAACATCCTCAGTACTTCTGATTGAGCCAATAACAAGGTTTGTACCTTTATCATGCTTCATTCCGCATATTCTATAAATAAATACGATTAGAATGCCTGAGAAAGGAAGAAATGCAATTATCTTACTATTCTCCATTCTGAAGCCTGTTACAAATTCTACGCAGTGATGGAAGGCGGTACCTACAGCACCGCAAACAGTACCCATAACAAGAGCAAATATGAGCCATTTTATAAATACTAATCCATAACGTACTGAACGATGTAAGCAATTAACCCAATATTCTTTAGTAAATTCCATTTTAATAATCCTAACCTAAAAAAAACATATATGCATATACTAGTATAATCTAATATTAGCATTTTTAATAATTAAGCCAAGAATTAGATTAAAACAAATCAAATCATTTGTCTATACTTATTTCTTGATATTTTTGTGCTTTCCATTCATTCCCATTATATTTTTAATGTAACTGAACATTATATTGTTAAAGATATTAATATATCAAAGGTATTGATCTATAGAAGGAGAAGAGTATGGATTGTACAATCGGAAAGCAGAGTATCAGGTTTGAAAAACCACCATTTATTATTGGAGAGGCATCAATTTGTGGGCCGAAGGAATCAGAAGGACCTCTTGCAAGATATTTTGATATATTGTCTGAAGATCCAACGTTTGGAAAAGACTCCTGGGAGGAAGGAGAGAGCGAGATGGTTCGCCAGGTGGTAACACTTGCCATCAAAAAAGCTTCCTTGAAGAAGGAGGATATCAGATATATATTTGCAGGAGATTTGCTTGGACAGCTGATTGCTTCAACATTTGGAATAAAGGACATGAATATACCTACATTTGGATTATATGGGGCATGTTCGACATGTGGTGAAGGTCTGTCGCTAGCTGCAATGACAGTTGCAGCAGGCTATGCTGATTATGTTGTAGCTGAAGCGTCAAGTCATTATGGAAGTGCAGAAAAGCAGTTTAGATTTCCTCTTGAATATGGAAATCAACGGCCGCTTTCAGCGACATGGACGGTTACGGGAAGCGGAGCATTTGTTGTTGCAGCAAGTAATGATAATAGGGAAGAGGATATATGTATAACAGGAATTACTACAGGCAAAATCGTTGATTATGGTGTAAAGGATTCGCTTAATATGGGAGCTTGCATGGCGCCTGCAGCAGCAGATGTAATATATCAGAATCTTGAAGATTTTGGAATAAAGCCTTCCTATTATGACAGGATTGTAACAGGTGATCTTGGTAAGGTTGGAAAGGAAATATTACTTGAACTGCTAAATGCAAATGGAGTTGATATTTCAAAACAGCATATGGATTGTGGAATAGAAATATTCAATAATGAAGAACAGGATACTCATTCAGGTGGCTCAGGCTGTGGATGCTCAGCAATAACTCTTGCCGGATATATTATTAAGCAGCTAAAGGATAGTATATGGAAACGTGTATTATTTGTTCCGACAGGAGCATTGCTTTCAACAGTGAGCTTTAATGAGGGACAGAATATTCCGGGTATTGCTCATGCAGTTATGATAGAAAGAAGGTAGAGTAATGGATTATGTAAAAGCATTTTTAGTTGGCGGAATTATATGCCTCTTAGCCCAGATTCTAATGGATAAAACTAAGCTTATGCCGGGAAGGATAATGGTGATATTAGTATGTGCAGGAGTGGTGCTAGGGGCAATAGGAGTCTATGAACCGCTACTTAAGTTTAGTGAATGTGGTGCTTCTGTTCCTCTTACAGGTTTTGGATATAACCTTTGGAAGGGAATTAAGGAGGCAGTTGATGAGGATGGTTTCCTTGGTCTTTTTAAGGGTGGATTTAAGATGGCAGCAATTGGAAGTTCAGCTGCATTAATTTTCTCATATTTAGCATCGCTGATATTTAAGCCGAAGATGACAAAATAAAGTATATACTTTTTTATATAAATTATTTCCATGGAAAAAGAGACTGTCAAATAAATGACAGCCTCTTTGCTATATCCTAAAATAATAATTTATTTGTATATTACTGTTGAGAATCAGAACCTTCCTCAGAGCTTGGATCTTCAGTAGGCTTTGTAGTCGGTTCTGTTGTAACCTCTGTAGGAGTTTCTGTTGTAGGCTCTGTAGGAGGCTCCGTAGGAGGTTCTTCTGTTGTATTCTCTGTAGTAGATTCAGTTGTTGTCTGTGTAGTCGGCTCTGAATCCTGCAAGAATGTTACGCTAATTGTATGGTCTGAATTTACCTTAGAGAACTTATAGCTTGATACCGGACCTATTGAAACACCATCAACAGATACATCAGCTATAGAATATCCCTTGTTTGCTGTAATATAGAAGGTTACGGATTCACCCTTTTTAACCTTTGTTGATGGTGAGATAGAACCGCCATCACCATTTACCATTGAGGTAATTGTGAATTTCTTCTTCTTGCCATCTCCATCGTCATCATCGTCATCCTCGCCATCGTCCGGATGAAGATCACATTCGATCTCAAGGACATCCTGTCCATATGAGAAGTCAGCACCATCAATAATTATCTCATTATTATCACCTACAACATAAGTATAGGTTGTTGTTTCAGGACATTTCTTGGTTGCCTTCTTATGAGACTCGTTACATATTGTTATTCTTGTTACACCATGACATGCTTCTGTAGGTACGGTACCCTTTGCAAAATACTCTGAATGTGTCTTCTCACAGTCCTCAGTAGGAAGAAGTCCGGAGTCATCACATACAGTAGCAACAACAATTCCATCAGGCATCTCAAATGTCTTTGATGTATCAAGACCCTTTGCTTCGGTAATACCATCCATTATCTGACGCCATAGCTTCATCTTAAGGCTTCCCGGGTCATAGCTTGTATTTAAGTCATAACCAATCCAGATAGAAGCTGTGTAATATGGATTGAAACCACAGAACCATGCATCGTAGTTGCTTGATGTAGTACCTGTCTTACCTGCTGTATACATACCAAGAGTAGAATTAGCAGCATAACCTGTACCGCTTGTTACAACGTCTCTCATGGCATCAGTAAGAAGCCATGCATTCTGAGGAGATATAACCTGTGTTTCCTCAGGTCTTCTGTTATCTATTAATAGATTGCCATCATGATCATATACCTCAGTATAGAAGACCGGTTTAATATAATTTCCTTCGTTAGCAATAGTAGCATAAGCTGCTGTAATTTCAAGATTTGTAACACCGTTTGTAAGACCACCAAGTGCCATAGACTGGTTAATGTCTGATTCAATAAGACCATCTTCAGCAGTCTGTTTTTCAACAAGTGTTGTAAATCCAAGCTTAAGAAGATAATCATATGCAAGCTCAGGAGTAACATCGGTAATAGTCTTAACAGTAATAATATTCATTGAATCTCTGATAGCATCTCTAATTGTACTTGGACCTCTGTATCCTCCGTACCAGTTAAATACCTGATTGCCATTTCTATAGAAATATGGGGCATCATCATATGTTGTTGCAAGACTCATGCCGCATCCGTCAAGTCCCGGAAGAAATGCTGCAAGTACCTTAAAGGTTGAACCCGGCTGTCTTGTTGCCTCAGTAGCTCTGTTAAAGGATCTGTTCTCAGTCTTTTCACCACGTCCGCCAACAATTGCTTTAACCTGACCGGTTTCCTGATCTATTACAGAAAATGAAACCTGTGGCTGAACAACAAGCTTAAAGCTTTCAAGAAGTACCTCATCACCTGTCTCGGCTACCATAGCATCTCTATAAGTATTAGCACATTCGCGGGCATCTTCCTCAGTACTAAATATTGGCTTAAAATTCGATTGACCCTGAACATTCTTATACCATGACTCAAGCATGTTAATACTGTAGTTTGTTTCCTGTCCGGTTGCACTTCTAAGAGTAAGTGCATAGTTGAGCTGGTATCTAGGTGTTGGATAGTTTGAATCATCATTTAACACGTCGTCGCAGATTTTCTGAATCTCTTCATCCTGACAAATAATAACCTTAAGTCCACCTGACCATATAAGATTATCTACTTCGTCATCTGAATAACCAAGTGCTGATAAATCATCCTGAAGCTGGTTAATTACTTCATCAGTATAGAATGAATTAACATCCTTAGGACCTTCACGTCTCTGTGATGAGAGAGAAGCTATACGACTATATACATCATCAGCAAGAGCCTCGTCGTATTGTGCCTGAGTAATATATTCCTGCTCGAGCATCTTATCAAGAACATCAAGTCTACGCTTAGCATTCCATTCAGGATATATGATTGGATCATATTGTGATGGATTCTGAGGAATAGCAGCAAGCACTGCACATTCTGATATAGTAAGCTTATTTAGAGGCTTATTAAAATAGTATTCAGAAGCTGTCTGGATACCTGAACAACCCTGTCCAAGATAGATAGTATTAAGATAGTACTCAACAATTTGTTCCTTGCTAAGCTTCTTCTCCATCTCGATTGCAAGGAACTGTTCCTGAATCTTACGCTCAAGCTTATCCATAAAGGTTGTCTCATTAAGACCTACCTCGTATATGTTATTCTTAATCAGCTGCTGTGTAAGTGTACTTGCACCCTCGTCAAATTCACGGTTCTTAATACCCTGAACAAATGCTCTTGCAATACCCTTAACATCGATACCGTTGTGTTCCCAGAAACGCATATCTTCTATAGCGATATAAGCATTTATAAGGTCCTTTGGAATACTGTTGTAATAAACATATTCTCTGTTAGAATCGAAGTTAGCAAGTGTTGTAACCTCTTTACCATCCTGCGTATAAAGTGTTGTTTTGTAACCCGTAGGAATAAGTGAATTAGTATTGATATTAGGTGTATCATCAAGAATACCCTTTAATGCTCCAAAGCCTGTACCTGCAAGAAGTACAACAAATGCAAGCATTATTACCAGAATTGATTTAAATATTGATATTGATAATTTACGTTTGTTACGAGGCCCCTTAGATACAAGCTCAGCCTGTGTCTTTGCGACGCCCTTTCTACTAAAATCCATTATTATCCTCCTTAATATATATACAAAAGTATTATAAACATAATTATATTGTATGTACGCATAAGCGATTTACAATTCATGTTATTATATCAAATATGAATGTAATAATAAAGTAGATTTTTTAATGTATAATAAAAATTCACATTTATTAAGAACATAAAATGCTGTACTAATTGAAGAAAGATTTGTTACAATGATAATAAAATATCATCATGTTCATCATGTTACTATATTTATTATAGTCATGATAAGACAAACATATATTTATTATAGTCATGATAAACATCATACATTCAGGAATGCATTTACCTTTCCTGCAAAATAATTGTTATAGGGTTTGTTGATATTACAAGGAGGAAGAAATATGTTTGCATCAATAGAAGAAGCAATTGAATACTGGAAGGATGATCTTTCGTATGTTGAGGACGCACAGGTGGTAGGCTATGAAGGCGGCTATCCTATTGTTGAATTTACAATAAAGGAAGCTTGTAGGGATCTTGTTAAGGATAAGAAGAAATTTGCGCGAATAGTAAGAAGCTCCGAGATGGAGGGCGGCATTGAGGTTGGAGTATCCACCTGCTTTTATCAGACAGCCTCGCTTGAATGGAATCCACCGATTATGAGGATATGCGGGTATCCTGAGGTGATAAATCGAATATTAAAAAAGGTTATGTAGATTTATACGGATAATTTTAACTGTTCATATACATAATAGTTAATAGAATGGAGGATGTATATGAACAGAAATATCAGAACTGACCTTGCAATAGAGCTTAGGGAGAATTATGAGTCTGACAGCGCTATTGAAGGTGTAGATATTAAAACAATTATTAATGAAGATAACAGTATAAAGACAACAATAATTGATGTGTTAGATGATAATGGTGTTAATAAGCTTGGTAAGCCTGTAGGAACGTATATTACAATTGAATGTACGGAGCTTAATGAATATGATGAAGGAATTCATGAACCGCTTATTAAAGAGCTGGCATCACAGATTAGAACACTTATTAAAGATGCACGCTCTATTCTTGTTGCAGGGCTTGGTAACAGAAGTGTTACGCCGGATAGCTTAGGTCCTCTTGTTGTTGATAATCTTATGATAACAAGACATTTATCCATTGAATATCAAACAGACAATAATTTGATCATTAGTGCTATATGTCCGGGAGTTATGGCACAAACAGGAATTGAGACAGTTGAGATATTAAAGGGAATATGTCAAAATATTGAGGTGGATGCACTTATTGTAATTGATGCGTTAGCAGCAAGAAGCAGCAAGAGACTTAATAAGACAATACAGCTTACAGATACCGGTATCAGTCCCGGCTCAGGAGTAGGTAACAATAGGAAGATGATAACAAAGGATAATATGGAATTGCCTGTAGTTGCAATTGGTGTGCCAACAGTAATATCAGTACCGTCACTTGTTGATGATTCGATGGATTTAATTGCTGATGCCTTTAACCAAAAGTATGGCAAAGAAATTATGAAGGAGTTTACTGATGAACAAAGATATGATTTGGCATGCAGCCTTGTAGAGCCTGAGCTTGTAGATATGTTTGTTACACCAAAGAATATAGATGAACTTGTAAAAAGAATTAGCTTCACAATATCCGAAGCAATAAATAGTATTATTTGATTTTGTGCTTCATATAATAATATATGAATAAGAATTATATTAATAAAGATGTTAATATGGCCCAAAAAAAGGTTGAAAGAAAAATCAATATTCTATTTATATGGATAATAGTAGTATTTGTTGCTTGGTTCATAAAAAGTGATAATAATTTTACTGATGTGCTAAAGGAGCTTTTTTTCAGGCTTTTATATGCTGAAAAAGGTTATAATAGCAATATAATTGATGATGATATTGATGATTATGCAATAGAGGCAGATTTATATGAGCATGCAGATATATGGTCTGAGCAGGTATATATTTATTGTACTAATAATCCTGAAGATGATTCTCAATATGCATCTGATAATGAAGCTTTAAAAGATACTAATGTTGATGTGAATGATTCAGATAATACAAATGAGCAAAATAGCCGGCCATTGATAGATTCAGATGATGAAGAGTATATAACTGCAATGGCCGGCTGTTTGTCTTTCGAGAATAGTATTCTGACAGATTTTGATTTAATAAAGACGAGCTATTATGTAGTTGATGCTTCTACATATGTATATCCTGAGGAGCTGGATGGTAAGCAGCTATCTGAGATGGATTTAACAATCGACACATCAGGCGATGATTATAAGATACTTATTTACCATACACACAGTACTGAGTGCTATGCCGATTCTAAGGCCGGAGAACGCTCAGACACAGTAGTTGGTGTTGGTGATTATCTTGCAGAGCTTTTATCAGACAAATATGGGGTAAAGGTCCTGCATGATGATACGTCCTACGATATTGTAGATGGTGAACTAGACAGAAGCGCGGCATATGATTATGCAAGACAGTCAGTAATAGAGCTTCTAAATAAATATCCCAGCATAGAGGTTGTTATTGATTTACATAGGGATGGTGTTCCGGAGAATGCACATCTTGTAACTGAAGTGAATGGCAAGCAGACTGCCCAGCTTATGTTTCTAAATGGAATGAGCAGGCTTAGCAAGAATGGTGACATTGAATATCTGCCAAATGAAAATAAAACATATAATATGGCATTTGCCCTCCAGTTATATCTTACGGCAAGAGCAAATTACGATAATCTGATGAGACGTATATACCTTAGAGGCTACAGATATAATCTTGACCTTGCTAAACGCTCTTTGCTTGTTGAGGTTGGCGGGCAGACAAATACTGTTCTTGAAGCAAAGAATGCTATGGAACCGCTTGCTGCAATTATATATAAAGTATTGAGTGGAAAATAACAATATGCTATAATGGTTGTTGCTTAACTTTTAGGAAGAAGATTGGAGATTGCAGATGGCTCATATAGATCAGTCAAAGATAAGAAATTTTTGTATAATAGCACATATTGATCATGGCAAATCAACGCTTGCAGACAGAATTATTGAGAAGACGGGAACACTTACAAGCAGAGAAATGCAGAATCAGGTTCTAGATAACATGGAGCTTGAGAGGGAGAGAGGAATTACAATAAAGGCACAAAGTGTGCGTATTATATATACAGCTAAGGACGGAGAAGAGTATATCTTCAACCTGATTGATACACCGGGCCATGTTGATTTCAATTATGAAGTATCAAGAAGTCTTGCTGCATGCGAGGGTGCGGTTCTTGTCGTAGATGCTGCACAGGGTATTGAAGCACAGACTCTTGCTAATGTATATCTTGCCATAGATCATAACCTTGATGTTATGCCTGTAATCAATAAGATAGATCTGCCATCAGCAGATCCGGACCGAGTGGTAAATGAAATAGAGGATGTTATTGGTATAGAGGCAATGGACGCACCAAGAATATCGGCGAAGAATGGTATTAATATCGAAGAGGTGCTTGAGCAGATAGTTGCAAAGATTCCTGCACCTGATGGTGATCCGGAGAAACCTCTTAAGGCGTTAATATTTGACAGCTTATATGATTCATATAAGGGAGTTATTATTTTCTGCAGGTTATTTGATGGCTGCGTTAAGAAGGGGACAACCATACAGATGATGGCAACAGGTGCATTTGCTGATGTTGTTGAGGTAGGAATATTTGGAGCGGGAAGATTTGTTCCTTGTGAAGAGCTGTCTGCCGGTATGGTAGGTTATATTACTGCAAGTCTTAAGAATGTTAAGGATACTACTGTAGGAGATACTGTAACGGACTATAATAATCCATGCGAGGAAGCACTTCCGGGATATAAGAAGGCACAGCCGATGGTATATTGTGGTATGTATCCTGCAGATGGAGCAAAATATCCTGATTTAAGAGATGCACTTGAGAAGCTTCAGCTTAATGATGCATCACTTAGCTTTGAGCCTGAAACATCTATAGCACTTGGCTTTGGTTTCAGATGCGGATTCTTAGGACTCCTTCATCTTGAGATAATTCAGGAGAGATTAGAGAGAGAATTTAACCTTGATCTTGTTACAACAGCACCCGGAGTTGTATATAGAGTTCATACAACTGACGGAAAGATGATTGAACTTACAAATCCATCAAATCTGCCGGATCCTTCTAATATAGATTATATGGAGGAGCCATTTGTGTCAGCAGAGATAATGGTAACAACAGAATATGTAGGCGCTATTATGCAGCTGTGTCAGGAAAGACGTGGCGTGTATATTAGCATGGAATATATGGAAGAGACGAGAGCACTGTTAAAGTACGAGCTCCCGCTAAATGAGATAATATATGATTTCTTTGATGCATTAAAGTCACGCTCTAGAGGATATGCATCCTTTGATTATGAGATGAAGGGCTATGTGCGTTCTGATTTAGTTAAGCTTGATATATTGATTAATAAGGAAGAGGTAGATGCATTGTCGTTTATTCTTCACCAGGATACAGCTTATGAGCGCGGAAGAAAGATGTGTGAAAAGCTTAAGGGTGAGATACCAAGACATTTGTTTGAGATTCCTATTCAGGCGGCGATTGGTAATAAGGTAATTGCAAGAGAGACTGTTAAAGCAATGAGAAAGGACGTTCTTGCGAAGTGTTATGGTGGAGATATTACAAGAAAACGTAAGCTTCTTGAGAAACAAAAGGAAGGAAAGAAGCGTATGAGACAGATTGGTAATGTTGATATTCCGCAGAAAGCATTTATGTCCGTATTAAAGCTTGATGAAGAATAAGAGGCAAATAATTATCCCACTGTCTTTTGGCAGTGGGATTTTGTCATTTATGAGACTGTTAATATGTGAAGCTGTTTGTATTGTATTTGTAAGGAGAGGCATATGAAGAAACTAAGCTTATATGTTCATATTCCCTTTTGCATAAAGAAATGCAACTATTGCGATTTTTTATCCTATAGTGTTGGCAGGGATTGCATAGAGGGATATGGTGTATACAGGAAGAAATACATAGATGCATTATGCAATGAGATAAGGAGCTACAAGTATATATCTAAGGATTATATTATTGATACAATATTTATTGGCGGAGGGACTCCTTCTGTACTTTTGCCTGGTGATATATCACGTATTGTTCTTACGATTAAAGAGGTATTTGATATATCAGGCGATGTCGAGATTACTATTGAGGCTAATCCCGGCACTCTTTCAAGAAAGAAGGCAGAAGAATATATAAGCTGTGGCATAAACAGATTGAGTATCGGGCTTCAGTCAGCAAATGATAATGAGCTTAGAATGCTCGGAAGAGTACATAATTATGACCAGTTTGTTGCTTCCTTTGATATTGCAAGGCAGGCAGGCTTTAGAAATATTAATATTGATATTATGTCAGCACTTCCAATGCAGGATATTCATTCATATCTTGACACTCTAGAGAAGGTATTAAAATGCAGACCTGAGCATATTTCCTCATATAGTCTTATTATTGAGGAGGGAACGCCTATTTCTCTTGACGAAGAATTGCTGCAAAGCCTTCCTGATGAGGATGCTGAAAGGAAGCTTTATGAGGCTACAGACAAGGTATTGTCACTTTCAGGATATAACAGATATGAGATATCGAATTATGCTAAAAAGGGATTTGAATGCAGGCATAATATGGTTTATTGGACTCTTAAGGAATATATAGGTCTTGGCATAGGTGCTTCGTCATTTTTTAAGAAGCGAAGGTTTTGTAACACAAAGGATATTAATACATATATAAACTGTGAAGATAGCTTTGATAAGATTAGAAATGTTGACGAGGAGCTTAATTCAGACAGACTTATGGAGGAATATATGTTTCTCGGACTTCGCATGGCGAAGGGAGTCAGCGCAGCTTCATTTAATGATTATTTTTCTCGTTCAATATATGATATATATGGTGATGTCATAGGCAAATATGTTAATAGCGGTCATATGACAGATTCAGGTGGCATAATAAGTCTTACAAATAAGGGAATTGACGTAAGTAATGTTATTTTAGCAGATTTTCTGCTATAGCTTGATAAATGGGTGATAGAGATGGATAAGATTGTCAGCTTGAAGGATATATCCTTCAAATATGAAAAAAAATACATATTTCAGAACGTATCCTTTAATGTAAACAGGGGAGATATCTTTGGTATATCAGGAGCAAATGGCACCGGTAAGAGCACACTTCTTAATATAATAGGAGGATATCTGCCGGGCTATGAGGGGCATATCAGCTATGAAACTGACAGATATAGTATGGGAAGTATGGTTGGAGGCGCTTCAATATATGAAGATATGACTGTTGCTGATAATATACAGATGGTAAACCGTATGCACAAGGGAAAGGGAGCATTTGTCGATGAAAGCTTATATGAGATAACCGGTCTTATGCGCTATGAGAAGAAGAGAGCATCAAAGCTTTCTCTCGGCAATAAGCAAATGCTGGCACTATCTATGACTGCAGGCAATGAATTGCAGCTTTTGCTGATGGATGAACCATTTAACGGAATAGACCCTGTCCATAAGACGCTAATAATTAAGTACCTAAAAAAACGTGCTGAGGAAGGACTTACAATTATTATGACAAGTCATATTAAGGGTGATTTGTCACTTATGTGTAATGAGATATATAATATGGGAGAATAGTGATGAACGTTATTAGAGCTGAATTATACAGATATAGAAAGAGTATATATGGTAAAGCGGCAATGGCAATTGTAATTGTTATTGCTATTGGTGTAATATGTCTGCTTAATTATGCCAATAAGAGTATTGATTCATCGCTTCTGCTATACCTTGGCTTTGACAAGTCTGATATTACATCCATAAATGCACTTGCCGGCAGGTGGACCATTATATATCCTGCTACATCAGCTGTTGATATAATAATGCTTATTACAGGTATATGTGTTGTTATGCATATATGCAGTGATTATGAGCAAAGGACAATACGCTTTGAACATCAAAGCATAGGCACAAGGGCAGGCTGTTATATGTCAAGAGTAGCTGCAGCAACAATATATATGGTAGCAGTATATTTGATTTACTTAGCGATTTCATTTTTACTTTCCTTATTCCTGTCAGATAACAGGGAGATATATAAAAACATTAAGCAGGAGGGGCTTGATGCATCACAAATTGGAACTGCGATATTAATGATAATTTCTGAAATGATAATAATATCAGGTTTTGCTTCACTTATATTATTCTTGTGCGAAATAATAACTAACCAGATTATTGCAATTGCGTCATTTTTTATATTGGTAATTGCTATTACTCCCGGAATTAATATAATATCCGGCTTTCTTTCAGAAGCATTTAATACTGAGAATGTATGGATAATTAATATGCTTACAGCATATAGTGATGGTGTTATTTCTTTTGGCAAAGTCATATTACTTACAGTGATAGGGCTTATCTATTTTGCTGTGTTTTCATTTGCAGGCTTTTCCCTATATAAACGAAGAAAATTATAAAAAATTTATCATTAAAATGTTGACAAAGAGGAATGGTAGTGTTAGATTAATTCTAGTAGTTAGCACTCAGAATATCTGAGTGCTAACAAGATGAAAGGAATGAGCATATGGAACTTGACGAAAGAAAAGTCAGAATCCTAAAAGCTATTGTTTCTAACTATCTTGAAACAGGTGAACCGGTTGGTTCAAGAACCATATCGAAATATACAGACCTGAATCTTAGTTCTGCTACGATAAGGAATGAGATGTCGGACCTTGAAGATATGGGATATATATGCCAGCCGCATACGTCGGCAGGCCGTATTCCTACTGATATGGGCTACAGATTCTATGTTGACAGCATTATGGAAGAGAAGATAGAGACAGAAGCTGAGCGTGAGAATCTGTTAGAGCGCGTTGACAAGATGGAGAAGATGCTTAAGCAGGTAGCTAAGGTACTCGCAGCGAATACTAACTACGCAACACTTGTTACAATGCCACAATATAATAATACAGTTAAGTTTATCCAGCTTTCGCAGGTTGATGAGAGAACACTCCTTGCAGTAATTATGGTTGATGGCAATATAGTTAAGAATAAACTTATCAAGTCGGATTATTGCTTGAAGAATGATGAGATACTTAAGTTTAATATATTGCTTAATACATTTTTGCAGGGTGCTTCACTTGAGGACATCAATATTGAGCTGATTCAGACAATGAAGAAGCAGGCAGGTGAATATGCTGAGATACTTGAAACAATTTTTCAGGGTATTCTTGAAGCAATTCATGAGGCAGATGATCTTAAGGTATATACAAGCGGCATGACGAACATGCTTAAGTATCCGGAGCTTGCCAATTCTGATTCGGCTGAGAAACTGCTTGGAACCTTCGAAGACATTGAAGATAAGGAGGACTTTATCAGATATGTAGAAGAAGCTATCCAGAAGGATAATTCAGATATTCAGGTTATTATCGGTCAGGAGAATGAGAGTGAGAATTTGAAGGATTGTTCACTTGTTACTGCAACATATAAGCTTCCTGAGGGAGCTAAAGGAACTATAGGAATTATTGGTCCGAAGAGAATGGATTATAAAAAGGTTGTTACAATGTTAAAGAATCTTACAGGTGAGCTTGATGATATATTTAACAATAACGAACAGGAGGATATATAATGGCTGAAGAATCAAAGAAGAAAACCTCGAATAAGAAAGTAAATACCGAGGCGAAGGCTGCTGATACAATAGTAGGTGATGCGACAGCAGAGATAAAGAATGAAGAGGAGAACACAGTTGAGGTAACTGATACTGTTAATATCCCACCGGAACAGGCAGATGAAGCAAAGCCACAGCCTGTTGCTAAGGAGAACAGAAGAGGCGGTAAGGCACTTCGTGAGGAGAATGAAAGACTTAAGGAACGTGTCTTAGATGCTGAGGAGAAGTATAAGAGACTTCTTGCAGAATGTGAGAATATCAGACAGAGAAACGAGAAGGAATCTACTAAGCTATATGATATTGGAGCAAAAGAGGTTCTTGCAAAATTGCTTCCTGTAGTTGATAATTTTGAAAGAGCAATGGCTGCAATACCTGACGAGGATAAGGATAGACCATTTGAATCAGGTGTTGCTAACATTTACAAGCAGCTTATGGTTTCACTTGAGGGTGTAGGAGTTACTCCTATGAACTGTGCAGGTGAACAGTTTGACCCGGCATTCCATGATGCAGTTATGCATGTTGAAGATGAGAGCATGGAAGAGAATGTAATTGTTGAGGAGATGCAGAAGGGTTATATGTATAAAGACCAGGTGCTTAGATTTAGCATGGTTAAGGTAGCAAACTAATAGCATTTAGCATTAGCATATAGAATTAAGAATAAGAAAGAATAATATTTATTTCAGGAGGAATAAAAAAATGGGAAAGATTATTGGTATTGACTTAGGTACAACAAATTCATGTGTAGCTGTTATGGAAGGTGGTAAGCCGGTAGTAATTGCTAACACAGAGGGTATGAGAACTACTCCATCAGTAGTAGGTTTCTTAAAGACAGGCGAAAGAGTAGTAGGTGAGCCTGCAAAGCGTCAGGCTGTAACAAACGCTGAGAAGACAATTTCTTCAATTAAGCGTCATATGGGTACAGATTACAGAGTTGAAATTGATGATAAGAAGTATTCACCACAGGAGATTTCAGCTATGATTCTTCAGAAGCTTAAGAGCGATGCTGAGGGATATCTTGGTGAGAAGGTAACAGAAGCAGTTATCACAGTTCCTGCTTATTTCTCAGATGGTCAGAGACAGGCAACTAAGGATGCAGGTAAGATTGCAGGTCTTGATGTTAAGCGTATTATTAACGAGCCAACAGCTGCAGCATTATCATATGGTCTTGATAATGAGCAGGAGCAGAAGATTATGGTATACGATTTAGGTGGTGGTACATTTGATGTATCTATCATTGAGATTGGTGAAGGCGTTATTGAAGTTTTAGCAACAGCCGGTGATAACAAGCTTGGTGGTGATGACTTTGATAATGCAATTACACAGTATATGTTAGATGAGTTTAAGAAGGCTGAGGGAATCGACCTTTCAACAGATAAGATGGCTATGCAGAGACTTAAGGAAGCAGCAGAGAAGGCTAAGAAGGAGCTTTCATCAGCTATGACTACTAATATTAACCTTCCTTTCATTACTGCTAACCAGGATGGTCCTAAGCATTTTGATATGAATCTTACAAGAGCTAAGTTCGATGAGCTTACAGCAGATCTTGTAGACAGAACATCACAGCCTGTTAAGACAGCACTTGATGATGCAGGACTTACAGCATCAGAGCTTGATAAGGTACTTCTTGTTGGTGGTTCAACACGTATCATCGCTGTACAGGAGATGGTTAAGAGACTTACAGGTAAGGAGCCATTCAAGGGAATTAATCCGGATGAGTGTGTTGCTATCGGTGCTTCTATCCAGGGTGGTAAGCTTGCCGGTGATGCAGGTGCAGGTGAGATTCTTCTTCTTGACGTTACACCACTTACACTTTCAATTGAAACAATGGGTGGTATTGCTACTCACCTTATTGAGAGAAATACAACAATTCCTACAAAGAAGAGCCAGATTTTCTCAACAGCACAGGATAATCAGGATGCAGTTGATATCAACGTAGTACAGGGTGAGAGACAGTTCGCTAAGGATAACAAGAGCCTTGGAAGATTCAGACTTGACGGAATTGCTCCTGCAAGACGTGGTATTCCTCAGATTGAGGTTACATTTGATATAGATGCTAATGGTATTGTTAATGTATCTGCTAAGGATCTTGGAACAGGAAGAGAGCAGCATATTACAATTACATCCAGCACATCACTTTCAGATGATGATATCGAAAGAGCAGTTAAGGAAGCTGCTGAGTATGAGGCTCAGGATAAGAAGCGTAAGGAAGGCATCGAGGCAAGAAATGAAGCTGACGCACTTTGCTTCCAGACAGAGAAGGCACTTAACGAGGTTGGTGATAAGCTTTCAGATTCTGATAAGGATGGAGTACAGGCAGATCTTAATGCACTTAAGGCAATTATTGACAGCACAGATGCAGAGAATATGTCAGACCTTGATGTTGAGAAGATTAAGGCTGGTAAGGATAAGCTTATGGATAGTGCACAGAACTTATTTGCTAAATTATATGAGCAGAATGGTCCTGGTGCAAACGCTGGAACAGGAACAGGTACTCCTGATTTTTCAGACGGTGATGTAGTAGACGGAGACTTTACTGAGGTTTAATTCATATTTTGTTATAGAATTAATGTAATTCTTTATAAGAATAAGCAATACGATATGCAGGGCAGATGTCCTGCATATCGGAGGATTAGCAGTCTATAGTATATCGCAGATGAAAGGTTTAAGATTATGGCAGAAACAAAAACTGATTACTATGAGGTCCTTGGCATTGCTAAGGGTGCCTCAGATGCAGAGATAAAGAAAGCATACCGTGTGGTAGCAAAGAAATATCACCCTGATATGAATCCGGGCGATGAAGAAGCTGAAAGAAAATTTAAAGAAGCAGCTGAAGCATATGCAGTACTTAGTGATCCTGAAAAGCGTGCAAAGTATGATCAGTTCGGCCATGCTGCATTTGATCAGAATGGCGGACCTGGTGGTTTTGGTGGCTTTGGTTTTGACTTCTCAGATATGGGAGATATCTTTGGAGATATCTTCGGTGATATGTTCGGCGGTGGTGGAAGACAGAGAAATTCAAATGGTCCTATGAAGGGTGCCAATATTAAGACTACTATCAGAGTAGCCTTTGAGGAAGCAATATTTGGTACTCAGAAGGAGCTTGACCTTCCACTTAAGGATGAATGTGAAGTATGTAAGGGAAGCGGTTCCCAGCCGGGACATCAGCCGGAGGTATGTGGCAAATGTGGTGGTAAGGGTCAGATTATTACAACCCAGCAGTCACTCTTTGGTGTTGTAAGAAATGTTCAGACATGTCCTGACTGTGGTGGTTCTGGTAAGATAATAAGATATAAATGTAGTAACTGTGCAGGCTCAGGCTATGTAAAGAGTAGAAAGAGAATTCAGATTGCAGTACCACCTGGAGTTGATAATGGAACTAATATCCGTATCAAAGGAAAGGGTGAACCTGGAATTAATGGTGGTGAGAGAGGAGATCTTAATGTAACAATTCTCGTAGACCGTCATCCTACATTCCAGAGACAGGAATATAATCTTTATTCTTCAGAGCCTATATCATTTACACAGGCTGCTCTTGGAGGAACAATAAAGATTAATACAATCGAAGGTGAGATTGACTTTAGCATTCCTGCAGGTACACAGACTGATACTAAGATTAAGCTTAAGGGTAAGGGTGTTCCTAATCTTAAGAATCCTACACAGAGAGGTGATCACATTGTAACACTTGTTGTGCAAGTGCCGGAGAACCTTACTGAGGAACAGAGAAATATTCTGAATCAGTACGAGCAGGCTACCCTTGTTGAAACAAGACCTGCAACAGATTCAGCAGGTACATTTACCTTTGGAGATCATAAAAGAAGAAAGAAAAAGTAGGTAGAATATATGAAATGGACTAAGCTTACAGTAGAAACTACTTGTGAAGCTGTAGACCTTCTAAACGCCTTCCTCGATGAGGAAGGCGTTTTGGGTGTTCAGATAGAAGATAATATGCCACTTACTGATGAAGAAATATCAGATATGTATATTGACCTTTTGCCGGATGATATGCCGGTATTTGATGGCACGGCAAAGGTATCATGTTATCTTGATGACAGCTTTGATGTAGAAGATATGAAGATAAAAATAAACGAAGAACTAAGACGATTATCAGAGTTTATCGATGTTGGTTCCGGTATGATAGTGTGTTCAAGTACAGAGGATACGGATTGGATTAATAATTGGAAGGCATATTTCAAACCGTTCAGAATATATGACAATATCGTAATAAAACCTACCTGGGAGGAATTGCCGGAGGATGTTAATAATGATGATATAGTTATACAGATTGACCCGGGTACTGCATTTGGTACCGGTTCTCATGAGACGACCAAGCTATGTATTGGTCAGCTAAAGAAATATATGAAGGATGGCGACCATGTACTTGATGCCGGAAGCGGAAGCGGGATTCTTTCTTTTATATGCAATAAGCTTGGAGCCGGCAAAGTTCTTGGAATTGATATTGACAGCATTGCAGTAGATGTTTCAAATGAAAATAGAGAGATAAATGGTATTACAGATGAACAGGTCAGCTTTATATGTGGCAATGTACTTGAGGATAATAAGCTTGTTGAAGAAATTGGCAACTGTTATGATGTAGTAGTTGCTAATATTCTTGCTGATGTTATTATTCCATTATCGAAGATAGTACAGAGCTTCATGAAGCCTGATGGAGTATTTATTTCCTCCGGCATAATAAATATTAAAGAGGAAGAGGTAAGAACTGCTCTTATTGACAATAACTTTGACATAATAGATACTGTATATATGAATGACTGGGTTAGCTTTGTAGCAAAAAGGAAGAATTAATGAACAGATTTTTTTCAAATGAAGATACGGTAATAACAGAAAAATATGTTGAGATATATGGCGAAGATGTTAATCATATAAGAAATGTATTGCGACTTAGAGTTGGTGAGGGGATTACTCTTTGCAATGGACTTGGTCGTGACTATCTATGCAAATTGTCAGATATTACCCAGGAAAAAGTAGTTGCAGATATCGTGGATATATGTGATAATTTGTCAGAACTTGATACGAAGATTACCCTGTTTCAAGGGTATCCGAAGTCAGATAAGCTTGAGCTCATTATTCAAAAAACTATTGAACTGGGCGTATCTCGTATTGTGCCGGTTATGACTAAGAGAACTGTTGTTAAGCTTGATGATAAAAAGGCTGGTAAGAAGACAAAACGATATGAAGGAATTGCTCTTGCTGCAGCTAAGCAGTGTGGGAGAGGTATAGTACCTGAGATTATGGAGCCTGTGTCCTTCAAGGAAGCTATTGATATGGCGAAGGGGCTTGATATGTCAATTATTCCATATGAAGAAGCAGAAGGTATTGAATATTCCAGAAAGGTATTATCTGATATTAAGGGTAAGGGAACACTTGGCATATTTATTGGACCTGAAGGCGGATTTGACAGGGAAGAGGTTGAATTGGCTATGAAGTCAGGAATTATTCCTATTACACTTGGTCACAGAATACTTCGTACAGAGACAGCTGGTATGGCAGTGATGTCTATTATTATGTTTGAAATTGAGAAATAGCATTTAAGAAAGAGGCATACAAATGGAAGCATATTTTGATAATGCAGCTACTACGGCAGTGTTTCCTGAGGTAAGAGAATTGGTATTAAAGCTAATGGAAGCAGATTATGGCAATCCTTCATCACTTCATATGAAGGGCGTTGATGCCGGAGCATATATTAAGACTGCAAAGGAAATAATAGCAAAGGAGCTTAAGGCTGAGCCGAAAGAGATAATATTTACCTCTGGTGGTACAGAGTCTAATAATATGGCGCTTATCGGTGCGGCAATGGCGAATAGAAGAGCCGGTAATAAGATTGTTACTACCTCTGTTGAGCATGCTTCAGTATCTTCCTGCATGAAATTCTTATCTGAATCAGGATATGAGGTCGTATCTATAGGAACAGATAAGTCAGGAATTGTTGATGTTGAAGCTCTTCTTAACGAGGTGGATGATAATACAATTATTGTATCTGTTATGTATGTGAATAATGAGATAGGCTCAATAATGCCTATTGAAGAGATTGCACGACTTATTAAGGAGAAGAATCCCAAGGTGCTATTTCATGTTGATGCAATACAGGCATTTGGCAAGCTTAGGATATATCCAAAGAGGCTTGGAATTGATTTGATGTCAATAAGTGGTCATAAGCTACATGGACCAAAGGGTGTTGGAGTATTGTATATTAAGAATGGAACCAAGATAAAGCCTATAATATATGGTGGCGGACAGCAAAATGGTATGCGTTCAGGAACAGAGAATGTGCCGGGAATTGCAGGGCTTGGTCTTGCCGTAAGGCTTATTTATGACACACTTGATGATAGGATGGCTCATATTAGGAGTTTGAAGGAAAGACTTGTAAATGGTCTTGCTGACATAGAGAATGTGTTCTATCACGCAGGAGATGCTCCTCATATAGCAAGCTTTTCATTTGTAGGAGTAAGGAGTGAGGTTATGCTTCATGCACTTGAAGAAAAGAATATTTATGTTTCTTCGGGGTCTGCATGCTCATCAAATAAGAATTCAGTAAGCAGTGTACTTACTGCAATTAAGCTTCCGAAGGAGCAGCTTGAATCGACACTTCGTTTTAGCTTTTCAGAGGATAATACAGAGGAACAGATTGATTATGCAATAGGTGTAATAAAGGAACTATTGCCGGTATTAAGAAGATATGTGAGGAAGAAGTAATGCAGTATAAAGCATTTATGATTAAATATGCCGAGATAGGTACAAAGGGAAAAAACAGATATATCTTTGAGGATATTCTGTGTAAGAATATTAATAGAAAGCTTAAAAATCTTGGGGATTTCTATATTAGAAAAGAACAGGGAAGAATATTTGTTGAGGCGAATTCTGACTATGATTACGAGGATACAGTTTCGGCACTTACGAAGGTATTTGGAATAGTTGGAATCTGCCCTGTTATAGTAGAAGAGGATACATCCTTCGAGACTATCCGTGACAGAGTAATTGAATACGTTGATAAAGCATATAAGAAAAAGAATTTCACCTTCAAGGTAAATACAAGACGTAATGATAAGTCGTATCCTATGACATCCATGGAGGTTAATGCAGAGCTTGGACATCATCTTCTTGAGGCTTATGAGGGGCTTTTGGTAGATGTTCATGAGCCTGAGGAGATAATAAATGTTGAGATTCGTAAGGTTGCGTATATTTACTCAATCAACATTCCGGGTCCCGGAGGACTGCCTGTTGGAACAAATGGAAAGGCTATGGCACTTCTTTCCGGTGGAATAGACAGCCCGGTTGCAGCATATATGATATCAAAGAGAGGCGTAATGATGGAAGCTGTTTATTTTCACGCGCCTCCATTTACAAGTGAGAGAGCAAAGCAGAAGGTAATTGACCTGGCTTCGATTGTATCTGATTATACAGGAGCAATAAGACTTCATGTTGTAAACTTTTCTGATATACAGATGGCAATATATGATAATTGCCCTCATGAGGAACTGACAATTATCATGAAGCGTTATATGATAAAGATTGCAGAAATGCTTGCGAAAAAGAATGATTGTCAGTGTACTGTTACAGGTGAGAGTATCGGACAGG
Source organism: Coprococcus sp. (assembly GCA_016296785.1). Taxonomy (GTDB): domain Bacteria; phylum Bacillota; class Clostridia; order Lachnospirales; family Lachnospiraceae; genus Coprococcus. The sequence goes on from JAEDHX010000002.1 coordinate 80,562, forward strand.
TATCTAGTCAGACAGTTCATAGTCTGTATGTAATAAACGAAGTTAGCACGATGCCTGTATTTAGACCATGTATCGGAATGGATAAGCAGGAGATCGTTGATATTGCTGAGAAGATTGGAACATATGAAACCTCGATATTACCATACGAGGACTGCTGTACAACCTTTGTGGCTAAGCATCCTGTTACAAAGCCTATTCTTTCAGCAATTGAGAAGTCAGAGAAAAAGCTTGGCGATATTATAGAAGAAATGCTTGAAAAGGCGGTAGAAACAGCTGAAATTGTGATGTGTAGAAGCAGAAGCTGA
>JAEDHX010000016.1 GCA_016296785.1 Coprococcus sp.
GGGGCCGGCGACCAGGAAAAACTTGATGTTATGCTTGAGATAATGGATTATTTAAGTACGCCAAAGGGGCAGAAGCTACTTATTGATGGTAGCGATTATTTTGGCTTTTTAAAGGATGATATATCCCTTGATAGTGATTTTTATGATGATGTAATCGATACAATAGAAAATGGCAGAATTATTTCAAATTTTTATTATGGCGGTGAGAATAAAAAAGCTTATGTTGAAGATTATTTGCATGGGTCAACAATAGACTTAATTGAAGGCAAGATAAAGGTAAAGGATTGGCTTTTAGGTGCTGATGCTGCAAGAGATATGGCACTAGCATCAAAAGGAACTGTTGTATATGGTAATGCTAAGGAAACATTGCTTCCTCTTCAGACAGCGTATATAAATGGACTTGCTTATTTAAATAGTATGGAAGCTGATATAGCATATGTGCCTGTTAGTGTAAATTATGGTTCTGAAAGTTATTTTTTTAGCGGTGATATAACAGATGACACACTGACTCTTATTAGTACTGAACATTGTTATGGCATTAATCAAAAGGAAGATGACATGACATATGTTGTTGTTGAAATGACAGGACGGGAGCTGTTAGATAGTGCGCTTTCAGATTGCGAAAATGGAATGGCTGCATTTGCAGGGGCGGAAATGGAGTATTCCCTGTCGGGAGAAAATGGAGAACAATATAAATCAATCAAAATAAATGGTGAGAAACTGGATTTAGATAAAACATATAGGGTTGCGGCTTTAAGAGGGTCGGTGTATTCTTCAAAGATTGTAAAGAATTATCCGGAGCTTACATTTAATGATATTTTTTTAGAATATCTAAAATCAACAGAAGGAAGTATTAGCGCACCAAAGAGTCTTATGATTATTGATTAATTTGTTGTATTAATCATTGGAAGGGGAGCAAAGATACAATGGGACATATAAAAATACAGACAGCAATTATAATTGCTATTTTGATTGTTGCGCTTGGTTCAGTATATATATTACAGAAAAGGACTAATTCATCTGTTAACAGAGTCAGTGAACAAACCGCACTTACGCTTTTATCTGAAAATGTTAATCAGGTCAGGGAGGTTTTAGATAACCAGATAGATGATATCTGGATACGTATGGAAATGGTTGATGTAGCACTAACTTCAATTGGTGATATGACAACTGATGAGGCCGTTTGCTATATGAAAAGCAGCGTTCCTGATGCTTATAAAGTAGTGCTAATATCAGGTGAAGGGAAATATCTTGATCAAAATGGAAAAACAGGTTATGTAGAACCTGCTGATGATGTAAATCCGCTATTTTTTGAAAATAAAAGGATATGCGTCTTAAGTCAGGAGGGAGAACAGGATACGGTATTATTTGGCATGCCTATTGAAAAAGTAAGTATTGATACAGTAGAAATTAAATATATTATGGCTTATTTTGAACTGGATTCTTTTATGGAGCTCTTGTCTGTAGAATCCTTTGCCGGAAATGGGAAAATACGTGTTATAAACAGAGAAGGCCTTGTATTGCTATACACCGATAATCTTGATAAAGATGAAACAAGCTATTTTTTTTTCAAGGGATATGAGTATGCAAAGTTTATAGAAAACAATGGTATTAACGATTATGAGAGCTTTAAAGAAAGTGTTTTGAATGGAGAAAATCATGCAATACATGTTATAGATGAAGATGGGGATGACATGATTATCAGTTATGCTAAGGTACTTGGCATGGATTGGTATGTAACAATTGCTGTTGATTATGCATCGGTACTAGGCGAACTTGGCACAAATATAAGATCAATAGGAAATAATTCAATTATTGTTACAATGACGGTTGTAATGATGTCAATCATTGCTGTTTTTCTGATTAGCTTAAATATTAATAAGATAAGGAATGAAAAGAAAAAGCTTCAAGAGCTTAACGAGTCGCTTGAAGCTGCTAATATTGTTGCAGAAGAAGCACTGGAGATAGCAGAAAATGCCAACAAATCAAAGAGTAATTTTTTATCCAATATGAGTCATGATATAAGAACACCTATGAATGCTATTATTGGTTTTTCAATGCTACTTAAAAGAGATGCTGATAATGCTGATAAGGTTAGGGATTATTCAGCCAAGATTACTGATTCAAGTCGTCATATGTTAGGTCTTATAAATGATATTCTTGATATGAGTAGAATAGAAAGCGGTAATACAAAGCTTAATTTAAATGAGGAATCATTATCACTGATTGTAGAAGAGATTGATACAATTATTCGTCCGCAGATGGAAGAAAAGAGACATCGGTTTAATATTGATTTGCATGAAATTACCCACGATGCAATTATTGTTGATAAGGTTAGATTGAAACAGATTTGTATTAATCTTTTGTCTAATGCCATGAAGTATACTCCGGATGGCGGTCATGTGCGCTTTGAAATAGATGAACTATATGTATCAGGCCGCTCAGTGCATTATAGAATATGTGTCGCTGACAATGGATATGGTATGAGTAAGGATTTTCAGAAACGTATTTTTGATTCGTTTAGCCGTGAAGAGGATAGCAGGACAAGCAAGATTTATGGTACCGGTCTTGGTATGGCAATCACTAAGAACCTTGTAGAGTTAATGGGCGGAACTATTAAGGTAAAAAGCGAGAAGGGGATTGGCTCTAAATTTATAGTAGAATTATCATTCCAAATTCAGAAAAATGATAAAACACTTCAGGAAACCATAGAGGAGCAGTCGGAATGTGAAGAAATGGAGACATCAAGTGTTGTAAGGAATATGCATATCCTTGTTGTTGAGGATAATGAGTTAAATGCTGAGCTTCTTTCGGAGTTCCTTAGTATGGCAGGTGCAACCTGTGATATATGTGAAAATGGTAAACAAGCCTTGGAAGTATTTGAAGCTTCTTCCATAAATAAATATGATTTGATTTTAATGGATGTCCAAATGCCTGTTATGAATGGATATAAAGCAACGGAGGCGATAAGAAAATGTAGTCATGAAAGGGCTTCTGCAATTCCGATTGTTGCTATGACTGCAAATGCATTCTCTGAGGATATCAAGGCTGCATTAGATTCAGGGATGAATGCTCATATTGCAAAGCCTGTGGACATGAGCGTTCTAGAGAAAACATTAAAAAAAATATTTCAATAAGTATATTATACAAAAGGAAATCTACGATGATACAGTAGAGATAACAAATTCGACATATATCAACAGAATACAGAGACCATTTTATTGACTACACATATTGGCTTTGTTATAATTATTAAAAAATTGAGTAAATAATTTAACCATGAAACGGGGTATTTACGAGATTACGGATTTATCTGTACCTGTTGAACAGATGTGTGACAAAGCCTATGCTGGCTACAGAATATGAGAAACTACTGAAGTCTTTGACTTAATTTGATTAAAGAGGTGGAATTAAATATAGCTAGTTCCTCCTCTTTTTTAACGTGATTGTTCTACAATTGAATATGAAGGTGAAGACTTTAAGACACTTAAATTGATGTATGGAACAGATGAGGATATAGTAAAGGAATATTAATATATTAACGGATAAGGTATAACATGGTATATGCAATTTTAGATAATATAATAATTATAATAATAACTCTTATAAGCTTGTTTACCGGTAAATATCCAAGTTTTTTGATAATGATTGCCGGTTTACTCATGGTTTTTGCAACTTACAAATCCTATAGTGAAGAAAAAAACAAACTTTTGATTGTTCTTGAAGTAATTTTGATGTCGCTTTTTTCAATATTATCTTGCTGCTTTATTGGATTCGTGGTTTTTTTTCTCTTAAGAGAGATAAGGGAATATGTTCGGATATTATTAGGAGTATGCATATTTCTAACTGTAGCATTAATTGATAATAATAACTCGCTTGCAGTATGTATAATGGAGATATTGTTTTTAGTAGTAATTTATTTGATTTTGATGTTTATATACTATTCAATAAATTATATTGAAAATAAACAAATACAAGAAAAAGAAAAAATTATTGCCACAAATATTAGTGAAATGCACGAGAAAAGATTAAATGAGCAGCTGACAATGCAGAATTACCTGACGGAGAAGAATGCAAGACTTTTGGAAAGGGAAAACATAAGCAGGAACATTCATAATAGTGTAGGACATTCGATAACTGCTGCAATAATGACATTAGATGCGGCGGATATGCTTTACGATATAAAACCAAATGAGGCAAGAAAGAAGATGCAGGATGCCAATGACCGTATACGTGGAAGTCTTGAATCAATCAGAAGAGCTGTACGTGTATTAGATGAAGATAGTGCAGTTATATCGGTTGGAGATTTGAAATCCGAGATGAATAATATAATAAATGAATTTGTAATGGATACCAGTATTCGTATTGATCAGAATTTTGAACAGGCTGATAATGATATAAAAATACCACAGGATCATGCAGTTTTCCTTACAGGAGTTTTGCAGGAAATGCTAACTAATGGAGTTAAGCATGGAGGTGCCGATGAATTCATAGTATTACTTCTTGGAGATGTGGCTCATATAAGATTAGAAGTGTCAGATAACGGACGTAGTGATTTTGATGAATTAAACAGTAATTATAGGATTGATAATGGGTTTGGCATTAAGAAGATTATCTCTTATGCAGATAAATGTGGAGGAAAGACTTTATTTATTAACGATAATGGATTTAAGAGCGTTGTAGAATTGCCAATTATCAACGCCGGGAGGTAAGATAATATGTATAAAGTATTATTGGTTGATGATGAGAAGCTGCTTCTTGATAGTTTAGAGATTATATTATCTTTAAATAATATGGATATTATAGGAAAAGCAAATGATGGAAATGCAGCACTATTGATTTTGGATAATATGAATATTGTTAATACAACTTGCGACATTGCACTTGTTGACCTTAATATGAAGGGCATGGGAGGTATAGAGCTTATAAAAATAATGAAAGAAAAGTATCCTAAGATAAAAATTCTTGTGCTTACTACTTTCTATGACGACAAGAATATTACTGAAGCAATAGCTGCCGGGGCAGATGGATATCTTCTTAAAGATAGCGGAAAGGATGCAATCCTGGGAGCAGTAAATCAGATAATGGGTGGCATTACGGTACTTGACCAGAAAGTCATGACGCGTCTTACTGCACTTATTGGTAATAATCTTAGTAATAACTTTAGTGATAATTCTGATAGCGTTTCTAACGATTTTTCTGCGGATTTGACAGAAAGAGAGAAGGAGATTTGCTCGCTTATGGTTGAAGGACTTACTAATAAACAGATTGCCGGGCAGTTATATATTTCAGAGGGCACAGTTAAGAATTATATATCTAATATATATGACAAGACGGGTATCCATGATAGAGTAAAGCTTATAGTTGAATTAAAAAAATAGAAGAATTTGCGACTGTGGTCATATAAAGAATATGACTACAGTCACTTTTTTTGTTACGAGATAAACTGTAATATGCAAATATAAGATAATCAATTATGAAATTCATGGTAATGTATAATTTATATTAAAGTATGGTGTGGAGAATTGACTTATATGAATGGGTTGTTTTTCATACCTGTAGTAGGGAGAAAAATATGAAATCTAAACTATCAGCACTAAAATTTGTACGAAATAATAAGAAACAGGTCTGGGTAATGATTGTTGCACTATCGTTAACCTATATGACAATGTATATTATTAATTTTTTATTTATGACTACTAATGAGAGTTTCAAAACACTCTTTTTAGAACAACCTAAGCGAGTCGCCTTTTTATATCTTACTCCCGACACAATGGGGGTAAAAAGAGACAATTATGCATCTGATGAAGAGTATACGCTGGCAGTAGAGGATGCAAGAAATAAACTGATTGATGATATAAAAAAACATGAGGGAATTAGTGATGCAGTGCTTACTCAGACTTTATATGCTAATTATCAGGGAATAGTTGGTGGAGTCGGATATGATTTCCCGCTTCTTGATAAGGATATGATTCAGGAATTTATAGATCATATGGGGGCAAAACTCATAGAAGGAAGGATGCCTTGTGGTGATGGAGAAATCCTTGTAGACGAAAAGGTTCTTAAAAATAAGAAAATGGAGGTAGGTGGATATTTTAACGAATCATCTTATGGTCATACCTTCAAGGTAGTTGGTGTTCTTGAGTCAGACTATATGACATGCGTAGGAACTCCTCATGGTTATACCAACGCAGGCTGGTATATTGTTGTATCATGTGATGAAGCAAATTCTGATATGACAAAGGTATTAATGGATATTGGAATTATGCCTACGGAATATGATACGATATTTGATTCGGTATCATGGGCTGACATGTACGAGAAAGAAGTGACAGATGTTATTGATGTAGCCTTACTTGCGATACTACTTGTGGTAATTGTATTTTTAGCAATATCAATAGTTGTAGCTTATATATCGTTTATGCGAAACAGGGTAAATGAATACTGCCTATATACATCCATAGGCTTTGGGCGAAAGGATGTATATGGAATGATAATGAGAGAGCTGTTAATTATTTTTGGTATAAGTATAATTCTGGGGTCAATTATTACAGTTATTATAATGATTCTTTTAGGAGAGTTTATGTTGGAAAACATGGGACTTATATATAAGTATTTTTATCCACAGCATCTGCTAAGGATATTGGCAGCATTTGTTGCAATCGTAGGTATTTTACAAATTCCTATATTGGTAACAATCAACAATATTAGAACTATAGATATGATAGAAGAATAGGAGCACGTTATGTTTGATATAAAAAATGTAAGTATGATATATGATATAAATTCTGATGAGAAAATGTATGCTTTGAATGATTTTAATCTGACACTTCCTGATAAAGGGCTTGTTGGTATTATAGGACCTTCAGGAAGTGGAAAGAGTACACTTATGTATTGCATGTCCACTCTTAAGACTCCTACAGAAGGAAGTATTATTTATAATGGCCGGGATATTACAGCTCTTTCAAATGGACAGAGGGAAAATCTTAGAAGGAATGAATTCGGCTTTGTTTTTCAAAAACATTATCTGGTTCCATATATGACAGCTATGGACAATGTAGTTGTAGCAGGGACAAATAATGATAAGGAACTTAAGAATAAGGCGGCAGAATATCTTTCTATATTAGGACTTAAGGAAAGGGAATTTAATAAACGTCCTTCTAAGCTTTCGGGAGGACAATGCCAGAGAGTTGCAATTGCAAGAGCAATGATAAATAATCCTAAGGTTATATTTGCCGATGAACCTACAGCTTCTTTGGATCATGAAAATGCATTTAACGTTATGAAGGTATTAAAGAAATATTCAGAAGACAGATTAGTTATCGTAGTAACCCATGACAGATCAATACTTACAGATGTAGATATTACCGTAGAAATGTGGGATGGAAAGCTGAGTAGTATGAGATAACGTACATTTTTGTGTGGTGAATAACGTTAGAAAGGAAGAACAATGAAGAATATAAAGCCATTTTCGGCACTTTATTATATGAAAGAGAATAAAGGAAGAACCATTATATGCGTATTTATGATGTTTTTAGGAACGCTTATGTTTCTGGCAGGAAATTATGTTCATTCGGAGCTGTACACATTCGAAAAAGAATTTGAATATTCAGATAAGCTTGTAATGGTAAATTTACAAAGCGAGGATGAAGGGTTTAAAGATTTTGCAGATTTTACAAAAGATGTGGAAAACGACGATAAACTAAAATTTGTTAAGCTAACGGGATATGGATTTTCCGGAATGCAGCATGGAACGGTACTTAATCTTAAAATGGGAGGTTTCTCTTATGTGTTTAATTCCGTTAATGACATGAAAACGGTATTCGAACATCTTGGGATAGATGGGGATTTCTCGAAATGTAAAGATAGAAGTATCATAATAAGTAAGGATTTTGCGAATGATAAGGGAATTAAATTAGGTGATAAAGTAGACCATAGTTTTGACAGTAGTTTTAATGGGGAGTATACAGTAGATGCTATTATAGATGACGGAAGTTTCTGCACATTTTATATTTTTGAGGATGATAATAATCTGGCCCGTCTTTATGTTTATAGTGAAGAGATGGTGGGTGAGGAATTATATGAATATGTGAGAAAGCTTGCCGGAAACAGAAAGGTCCAGATAGTTAATGATGAGAGAAGTACTGTTTTGCCACAGTTATATATATTCTATGTTCTTTTCTATGCAGTTGACATACTTATTGCAATTGTTTTGGCAGTTATGATTAATTCTGTAATTACAGGACAATATTTGAAGAGAACTTATGAATTCGGGGTATATAGAGCCCTTGGAATAGGAAGGCGAGAGGTAAAGAAAAAGGTAGCACTAGAGATATTGTCAATTAATACGGTAGCTTGTGTTATTGGTTTTGCATTTGTTTTACTTTTTACCTATCTGATGAATGAGTTAGTATATAAACCAAATGGAATGTATTTGTTATATGCATCAAAGATAGGCTTTATAGGATTTATTATATGTGATATCCTTATTGTACTTCCACTTATATTGTCTAAAGGAAAACTCATGAGTAAGGCTGATGTTACGGAGTTTTAGGTTGCCTTTTTAATAATGGTTATTTATAATTCAAACAAATGCAAAGAGGCATCACCATTTGGTGGTGTCTCTTTTTGGTTTGCGCGCCATGGGCGCACTCTAACGGGTGGAAGCTACTAAGCGGTACGCACGGTGGTGTGAGAGGTCGAAAATTTCTCATTGATTGAGATATTTTCTCCTACTCGATTATCTCTTTTATGAGCTTTACAACCTATAGTAAAAATGTTATTATTTTTTAGTAAAATTATTTATTAACGATTATTGATAGTTGATTAATATATTGAAAGGAATTAAATAATGGCAACACTAAAAGATATAGCAACAAAAGCAGGCGTTTCTCAGGCAACGGTTTCAAGAGTTCTTAATGGTGATCCAAGTCTTAGTGTCGCTCAGGAAACAAGAGAAGAGATAGTACGAGTTGCTAAGGAATTAAATTATAAAACTGTTTCTCAAAGAGTACAGGGGAATCCGCTTGCGGTTGGGGTAACACAAAACAATGGCGGTAAATTTCAGAATGAGTCAGAAGGACGTAAACGTATTGGAATAGCACAAATGTTTGAAATAAGAGAACAGATGGAGGATGTCTATTATATAATATTAAAGGGCTTGGTTGATGAAGAGTGCTTTGATTGTGGGTGGACAACCGTAATTATGTCAAGGAATGAAGATGGCTATTTTATTAAACATGACGATGAGCCTCTTGATGGGATTATAGCTATTGGTCGTTTTACTCCTAAGGAAGTAGCCAATTTTGAGGATTATACAAAAAATATTGTATTTCTTGATTCCTCGCCTGATCCTTTAAGGTTTTGGAGTATCGTTCCAAATTATCATATGGCAGTACGCCAGATGTTAAACTGTTGCTTTGATAAAGGCAAAATACATATATCATATGTTGGGAGTGTTAACACATTTGATGATGAGAAGAATATATCAGAGGATCCAAGATTCTATTATTATCGAAATGCTCTTAATAATCGGGGATTGTATGATGATGAGCTGATTATTGATTGCCCTATGAATGCGCGTGGCGGATATGAAGCAATGATATCATTTTTAGATAGTAGTGCAGCTTTGCCCGATGCATTTTTGTTAGCCTCTGATGCTGTTGCACCGGGTGTACTAAGGGCACTTCAGGAGAGAAAGATCACCATTCCAAAGGATGTAGGTGTGATTTCTTTTAATAATACAAACTTTTCAGAGTTTGCCACAACACCTATTTCTTCTATTGAAGTTTACTTAAGAGAAAATGCAAAATCGGCAGTGTTTTGTATGCAGTTTTTGTGGAAAGGACTAACTAGCCCTAAGAAAATAGTAGTTCCGTGTAGTCTTGTTGACCGTGGAAGTGTATAGAATAAAAGTATAATTAATAGAATATAGTAAAAATATAACTATATTAGTAAAATAATTATAAATAATAGTAAAAAATATATTGAAAATAGTAAAAGTTTGTGCTAATATATACTCACAAGGCATAAGCTTTTACTTTTTTTGACGTCAAAAAGCAGAGTTTGTAAGAGAGAAATGAGAGTATATTATTCTCAATGCAGACATTTGTCGTAAAGTTTGCAGGAGCATTTAGTGGTTTTGTAAGTGGTATTGGCCTTACATTAATCGGATACATGGCAAATGTTCAGCAGACAGCAGGAGCTGAAAATGGTATGAGAATTATTATGTTCCTTATTCCTGCTATCCTTTCGGCACTTTGCTTCTTAATATACAAAAAAGGTTACAAGCTGACTCCTGAATTCTATTCAAAGATGAAGAAGGAATTGCACGAGAAGAAGGAGAGATAATATGTGGTTAGGTGTGGACTATTATCCTGAACAGTGGGATGTTGAATTATTAGAGAAAGATTTAGATACAATTATAGAGCTCGGATGTAACGTGATTCGTATTGCAGAATTTTCCTGGCATTTGATGGAGAAGCATGAAGGTGAGTATGATTTTTCTTTCTTTGACAATGTAATTGAAAAGGCAAAGAAAAAGGGACTGAACATTATAATGGGCACACCTACTGCTACAATTCCTGCATGGCTTGCTAAGAAGGAGCCATCAATATTGTCAGAATTTGAAGATGGACAAAAGAGAAGCTTCGGAGGTCGTCATGTATATTGCTTTAATTCACCGGTTATGTATGAGTATTCTGAGAAGATAATCAGAAAGCTCGTTGAACATTACAAGGATGAGAAGGCAATAGTTGCCTGGCAGATTGATAATGAGCTTGGTCATGAGGGAAGCGATGTGTGTTACTGTAAGCAGTGCCAGAGCGCTTTTCAGAAGTATCTTAGCAGGGAATTTAATGGTGATATAGAATTATTAAATGATACTTATGGTACTACCTTCTGGTCACAGGAATATAATGACTTTGATGAGATACCTACTCCTATGTCTACTATTACAACTCACAATCCTGCATTACGCCTTGACTGGGAACGTTTTAGAAGTAAAGCAATTGTAGATTTTGCAAATTTTCAGACAGATATTATTAAAGAAATAATTCCGGATGCTATTGTTATTCATGATTTCCCTGGCGGAGGTCTTGCTAAGCATGTGGATTACTCAAAGGTAGCTAAGAAGCTTGATGTTGTTGCTTATAATAATTACCCTGTATGGGGTGGACAAAGAGAACCTATTGCTCCTCATGAGATAGCATTTGGCCTTGATTATATGAGAGGATTAAAGTCGCAGAATTTCTGGATTACTGAGGCTATTATGGGTGCACAGGGTCATGATGTTACCGGTTATTCGCCAAGACCTAATCAGGCAAAGATGTGGTCATATCAGGGCTTTGCGCATGGCTGTGATTCAATGATGTACTTTAGATATCGTGGTGCAACTAAGGGTGCAGAACAGTTCTGCTATGGCGTAATCGATGCAGATAATATTAAGCGTAGAAAATTCTATGAGGTACAGAGCTGCTTTAAGGATGTAATCAAATATAAGGAACAGCTGTCAAAGCCTGTATCAGCAGAGGTTGCAATAGTATATGATTATGATTCCTTAGCTGCTTTCCGTATCCAGAAGCAGAGCATCCTGCTTGATACTCAGGTTGAGATGCAAAGACTCTATAAAACATTCTATGATGTGAATGTTCCTGTAGATGTTGTATCTTCTGATGCAGATATTTCAAAATATAAGGTGTTATTGATGCCGCAGATGATTATAGAGAAGCCTGAATTTACAAGCAAGATCAAGTCATTTGTTAAAAATGGCGGAACTGCCGTTATGACATATCGTACAGCAGTAAAGGATATTCATAATAATCTTACCTTTGGTGCAGTAATACCTGTGTCCTATGACGAATTTGCAGGTGTTTCATTAGTTGAGACGGAGAGCCTTCAGGAAGGACAGGGATTCCCGATTATTGGTAAGGGTGCATATGAGGGCAAGATAGGAAGCGGTGGAATATTCAGAGATATGCTTCTTGTGTCAGATGCAGAGGTGCTCTATTCGTATGGAGACAAGTTCTATACAGAATATGCTGCAGTAACTAGAAAAGCTCAGGGTGATGGTATGATTTATTATCTTGGTTGTGGTCTTGACGATGATACAATTAAGTCTATAATGAATAGTATTATGAGTGATAATCATATTGTAACAGAGGAAAGTGCAGAAGGTGTTGAGGTGTGCTATCGTGGAACAAAGGATGACATGGTTCGAGTAATTATGAACCATACTGCAGAAGAAGTACACTATAAAGATATGCTGTTACAACCATACGATTGTAAGATAGAGAAGTGTTAACTACATTTGACCCAGGGAGGAACACATATGAAAATCGGTGTCTTAGGAACAGGTAGAATAGTCTGGTCGGTATTTCCGCCACTTAAGGAAATTGATGAGATTGAGTGCTATGCCATAGCTTCACGAACAATTGAAAAGGCTGAAGAAGCAGCTAAGGAAATTGGATTTCAAAAGGCATACGGTTCCTATGAAGAGCTTGTCTGTGACCCGGAGGTTGAGCTTGTATATATTGCTACTCCGCATTCAAGACATTATGAGGATATGAAGCTGTGTATTACTCATAAGAAGCCTGTTTTGTGCGAGAAAGCATTTACCATGAATGCTAAGGAAGCGGCTTCAATTAAGGAGCTTGCCGCTAAAGAGGGGGTATTTGTTGCAGAAGCAATCTGGACAAGATATATGCCTTCAAGAGCAATAATCCAGAAGGTTGTTGATAGTGGCATTATTGGTAATATTTCAATGCTTACTGCTAATTTGTCATATGCAATAAGCAATAAAGAAAGAATAGTTTCGCCTATGCTTGCAGGGGGTGCACTTCTTGATGTTGGTGTGTATGGTCTTAATTTTGCCATGATGCATTTTGGTACTGATATTGAAAAGCTTGAATCATCTGTTTCATTTACTGAAACTGGTGTCGACGGGATGGAGTCAATTACAATGCATTTTAAGGATGGACGCATGGCTGTGCTGTCGCATGGAATATATGGACGCTCTGACAGACAGGGTATATTCTATGGAGACAAAGGCTATATAGTGGTTGAGAATATTAATAATCCGCATTCTGTTTCAGTTTATGATATGGAGGATAGGCTTATTGAACGTTATGAGGTTCCTCCGCAGGCTAACGGCTACGAATATGAATTCCTTGAGTGTATCAGGCTTATCAGGGAAGGTAAGCTTGAGAGTACTTCTATGACGCTTGATGAGAGTATCTGTGTCATGGATACGATGGATGAAATACGCAGAAGCTGGGGACTTATATATCCGAAGGAGAAGGAACAAATTAGGTTGACTTTTTAATAATGGTTATTTATAATTCAAACAAATGCAAAGAGGCATCACCATTTGGTGGTGTCTCTTTTTGTTAGGAGGTAATATGATATGCGTACTCTTGATACTAATGACTGGATACTGCTTAATAGTATCATCTATAAAATACATACAATGGATAACTTAGATGAAATGAGAATGCAGCTACTTGAGCAGATAAAGATGCTTATAGATTTTGACAGTGCAGACTTCTATCTTGGTTCTCCAAATGGAGAGAACAAACTTGTTTCTCCGATTTTCTATAACTGCGATGATGATATGTCTGATAAATACGAGGAGCTTGATTACAGCAGGGGAATTCTATATAGTGGAAAGACTCTGATATATAGAGAAACTGATATTATGTCAGATGAGAAAAGAATTGAAACAGATTATTATAAAAATGTTTACCGCCCAAATAACTGGCATTATTCTCTTCAGATGGTGCTGGCTAGAAATAAGGAGTTCGTCGGATGCGTAACCTTCTACAGGACGATTGGTAAGGATGATTTCAAATATGATGATATATTTATATTAGATTTGATAAAGGATCATTTGTCCTTTAGATTATATAAGCAGAAAATGAGTGGCAATATAACAGGTGATAAGCTGTCTGTAAATGCGGCAGCAGAGAAATATAATCTTACAAGGCGTGAGCAGTCTGTCTTGAAGCTCCTTATGGCAGGAAAGGAAAATACTTATATATGCGAAGAGCTTACGATTACTGATAATACCCTGAAAAAGCATGTTCTTAATATATATCGCAAGCTGGGTATTAATAACCGCGTTAGTTTATTTAAAATGATTAAGGAAAAGGAGTAATACTACTTAAAAATAAGTATAAAAATGGTTATTTTATGCAATTGAAATACTAAGCATAAAGGATTAGTATTCTATTAAATTAAATAACGAGAAAGCAAAGGAGCTGCACTTAGCAGCTCCTTTTGTCGTTTGTGATTATTGGATTTAATTATGAAGGAGGCATTTGTATATGAAAGAGTTAGTAATGATTATAAGACCTGAGAAGCTTGAGGAAATGAAGAAGATTCTTGATGAAATCCATTGTGGAGGAATGACACTTTCATCAGTTATGGGATGCGGAACTCAGAAGGGTTCAATACAGGAAAATGGTGTAAATGAGATTAAAGGACTTAAGACAACAATTAATCTTCTGCCAAAAATAAGAGTTGAGGTTGTTGTTGATGATAAGGATGTAGAGCCTGTAATTATGAAGGTAAGACAGACCTGTGCTACAAATCATGTTGGTGACGGCAAAATCTTTGTCAGAAATATTGAAGAGGCAGTTCGTATCAGAACAGGTGAAAGAGGCACAGATGCATTATAGATAAAACTGTATTTGTATCTGATACATGTTATAAAGTCGAGGTGATAATGTGGGATATATCGTTGAAATAGAAGGAGTTAATAAATTATATGGAAGTAATCATGTTGTAAAGGATTTGAATCTTAAGGTTGAGGAAGGAGAGTTTCTTACACTGCTAGGTTCATCCGGATGTGGTAAGACTACAACACTTCGTATGATAGCAGGCTTTGAAGAGCCGACAAGCGGAAGCATTAAGGTAGAGGGTGAAAATATTGAGGAAAAGGAGCCGTTTGAGCGAAATGTAAATACTGTTTTTCAGAGCTATGCACTTTTTCCGCATAAAACAATTTTTGATAATATTGCATATGGTCTGAAAATGAAGAAGGTACCTAAACCTGAAATAAAAAAACGTGTAACGGAGATGATGAAGCTTGTACAGCTTGAGGGCTTTGAAAAAAGATATCCAAGTCAGCTTTCAGGAGGTCAGAAGCAGCGAGTTGCAATAGCAAGAGCACTTATTAACAAGCCGCGGGTACTGCTGCTTGATGAGCCTTTAGGAGCACTTGATTTGAAGCTTCGTAAGCAGATGCAGCTTGAGCTTAAGCGTCTTCAGAAAAAGCTGAATATAACATTTATATATGTTACACATGATCAGGAGGAAGCTCTTACAATGAGCGACCGTATTGCGATTATGCATGATGGAATACTTGACCAGCTTGGAACTCCGACAGAAATATATGAGAAGCCGGCAACTAAATTTGTTGCTACATTTATTGGGGAAACTAATATCTTTGACGGAACAGTAAGCTTCGTTAAAGATAATGAAGTACAGGTTATGGTTGAAAACGGAATTATATCAGGACTTGGAGATGACTTTAGGTTTGGTGAATATATGACTGTATCGGTAAGACCTGAGAAAATGAAGTACTCAGATACTCCGGTAGATGGCTTTAGCATTGTTGGAACAGTAAAGGATTACGTGTATGTAGGTTCAGTTATTAAGTGTATTGTTGCACTTCCTAATGGTAATGAATTAAAGCTGGAAAGACTTGCAGGACAGTCTCTTCCAAAGCTTGGTTCATATGTATACCCATATTGGAATAAGGAAGATGCAGTGCTTATTCATAGCAGAGAGAATTCAATCTTTGAAGCACTTGATAACATCATGCTTGCATAGATGATATTTAGATGGTAGAGGAGGTGCTTCGAATGAGAAAAAAGCATTCCAGACATGAGTGGAGATCTAATACACTTCCTGCTCTTGTTATGGTGGGACCTGTAACATTTATTCTTGCATTTCTGGTAGTTGTACCGCTTATATTTGTAGCAGTAATGAGCTTTTGTCAGACGGATGAATATTATAATGTTGTCTTTAAATTCACAACGGAGAATTATGCAAAGCTTATTTCACCTGACTATCTGAAGATATATGCACAGTCACTTGTTATTGCACTTATAACAACAATTCTATGCATACTTCTTGGATATCCATTTTCGTACATAATAGCAAGGACAAAGAGTAAGAAGAAGAGAATTCTTTACATGCTTGTAATTATTCCATTTTGGACTAATTCACTAATCAGAATATATGGCTGGAGAAGCTTCCTTGGCAGCAGCGGATGGCTGAACAGTATTCTTATGAAGCTGAATATAATAAGTGAACCGCTTGAGCTTTTATATAAGACGGGAAGTACAGTGCTTGGTATGGTTTACTGTCTGATTCCTTTTATGATACTACCGCTTTATACGGCTATTGAGAAGCTTGATACAAGCCTTCTTGAGGCATCAAGTGATCTTGGAGCTAAGCCATATAAAACCTTCTTTGAGGTAATAATTCCTCTTACGTCAGGAGGAATCTTTTCCGGAAGCATAATGGTATTTATACCTTGCCTTGGATATTTCTTTGTATCAAATATCTTAGGCGGTGGTAATACAGATATGATTGGTAATCTTATTGAACGACAGTTTAAGAGTGCAAATAACTGGCCGCTTGGAGCAGCCCTGTCAATTATACTAATTGTTGTTACCTTGTTGCTTGTTAAGGGATATCAGAAGCTTGGCGGTGATATGGAGGACCTTGGTGTATAAGTGGACTCCGTGGTAAATGTATTATTTGGAAAGGAGTTACTATGAAAAGAAAAAGAAAAGCAAAAGTTAAGAAATTTGTCAGTATTTTATTCTGTGTGCTGATGTATCTCTTTTTGTTCCTTCCAATTATGGTTATTGTTTCAGGTTCGTTTAATGCAACACATACAAAGCCGTATCTTAGCTGGAAGGGTTTCACCTTTGACTGGTACATAAAGCTGTGGGATAACACATCCCTTCTTGCATCCTTTGGAAATACGATGATAATTGCTGTTGTAAGTACTATCGTTGCTACTATAATAGGAACTTTAGCTGCGATTGGTATGTATAGATATAGATTTAAGGGTAAGGGGATTTTGAATGGCCTTTTATATATACCTGTTGTTATTCCTGAGATTGTTATTGGTATTGCTCTTTTGACAATATTTTCAAGAGTGAATATTCCAAGAGGAATGCTTACGCTTATCTTAGCGCATGTAAGCTTTTGTGTACCATTTGTTATATTTAATGTACGTGCCAGACTGTCAGGATATGATAAGTCGATTGAAGAAGCCAGTATGGATCTTGGCGCAAATAGAGTTGTTACATTCTTTGAAGTTACGTTACCTGTGTTAATGCCCGGAATAGGCGGTGGAGCGCTTTTGGCATTTACCCTGTCAATAGATGATGTAATAATCAGCTATTTTGTTAACGGACAGACGAAGACATATCCGTTAAAGGTAATGGAAAGCATAAAAAGTGGTGTAGCACCCGATGTAAATGCCTTATCTACCTTGATATTGATTGGCACAATTCTTTTAGTAGTATTTACTCAAAGTGGTATCTTCAAAAAAGGAAAAAAGGAGGACTGATACTATGAAGAAAAAAGTATTATGTTTATTAATGATCGTGTGTATGGTAGCAATGCTGCTTACAGGTTGTGGTTCCGGAAGTGATAAAGCCGGTTCAAATGGAGAATTGAATATTTTTGTCTGGACAGAATATGTTCCGGAGTCTGTAATTGATAAGTTTGAGAAGGAGACAGGAATTAAGGTGAATATGTCTACTTACTCATCAAATGAGGATATGTTATCTAAAGTAAAATCAGAAGCACCTGGTGCGTATGATATAGTTCAGCCTAGTGATTATATGGTTGCCCAGATGATTTCTCAGGATATGCTTAAAGAGCTTGATTTTGAGAAGCTTCCTAATTTTGAGAATATTGGTGAGAGCTATAAGAATCCATCTTATGACCCCGGAAATGTTTATTCAGTTCCATATATGGGTGGTGCAGGTGCTATTGTAGTTAATACTAAGAAGATTGATATGGAAATTGACAGCTATGATGATTTGTTTGACCCTTCTCTTAAGGGACAGCTTGTTGTTCTTGATGACTTCCGTGCAATTATTGGTATGACATCAAAGAGTATGGGATATTCATTTAATGAAACTGATGAGGCAGTTCTTGAGGAAGTATCTAAGAAGCTTATGAAGCTTAAGGACAATGTTGTATTATATGACTCTGACTCTCCTAAGAGTGCACTTATATCAGGCGATTGTAATGCCGGCATGATCTGGAGTGCTGAGGTTGCTATGGCAATGGAAGAAAATCCTGACCTTGAGGTAATATATCCAAGCGAGGGACCTTACTTATTCTTTGATAACTGGTGTGTAACAAAGGAATCAAAGAACTATGAAAACGCAATGAAGTTTATTAACTTTATGATGGACCCTGAAAATATGGCAATGGTACTTGAGGAGTTCCCATATCTTTGTGCAAATGAAAAGGCAATTGAGATGATGGGAGATGAATATAGCAGTAATCCTGCAAAGAATCCTCCTGCTGAGGTAATTGCTAAGGGTGAATATGTTCAGAACTTAGACAGTGATGTTCTTGATATATATAGTCATATGTGGACCAAGCTGAAAGAATAGTAGTTGGGAGTTGTGATTAGTATGGGAATTGATTTCCTTTATTTAAATGAAAAAGACATGATAAAGGCCGGCGTTTTAGATGCAGCAGGCTGTGTAAAATGTATGGACGATGTAATGAGTCTTTTTGGTAAGAAGGATTTCCTTCTTGGAGGGCCAAAAAATGATGAGCATGGTCTTCAGATGAATTTCCCAAAGGCGTCACCAATAGAGGGATTTCCTCTTGATAATGGACCTGACAGAAGGTTTAATGCAATGCCGGCATATCTTGGAGGGAGATTTCATATTGCAGGTCAGAAATGGTATGGCTCAAATCATGATAACATTCAAAACGGACTCCCTCGTTCTATTTTGATGGTTACATTAAATGATGTTACTACAGGTGCTCCCATAGCATATATGTCAGGTAATCTGCTTAGTGCTATGAGAACGGGTGCCATGCCTGCCATGGCTGCAACCTATCTTGCAAATAAGGACTCCAAAGTATTATCTATACTTGGACCCGGAGTGATAAACAGATGTGCATTAATGTGTTATATGGCTGTTCTTCCTGAGATTGAAAAAATTAAAATTAAAGGTAGCAGTCCAAATTCTAAGTCAACACTTGCACTCAAGAAATTTATTGAGGAAACTTATCCTTCTGTAAAGGAAATAGAAATCTGTGAGACCTTAGAGCAGGCCTGCCGGGATGCTGATGTAGTAAGTGAGGCGATGTCTGTATCGGCTGATAAGGCAGAGGAATTCCATTTGGAATGGTTCAAAAAGGGTGCTTCAGTATTTTCAATGGGCAGCTTTTTGTACAGGCAGTTTGATGAACTTAAAGATACTACCATGGTAGTTGATAACTATGGCATGTATGACAAATATATGAATAATTTCCTTGCAAGAGGACCTGTTGATGAGCTTGGAAACAAGAGAGAATGGGTAATAATGGGAATTCACTTTATTCATCTTGTAAGACAGGGTGTAATTAAACGTGAGCAGGTGCTTAATCTTTGCGATATTGTAAATGGCATTACACCCGGAAGGAAAAGTCATGATGAAATAGTATTATGCAGCAGTGGCGGTATGCCTATTGAAGATGTTGCATGGGGCTATGACTGTTATAGAAATGCAATAGAGAAGGGAATAGGAACAAAACTTAACCTTTGGGATGAACCGTATCTGAAATAATACTTAAAAATAAGTAGATAATCTATAAAATGAGTATAAAGATGGGTACTAAATGTAATTGTAAGCTTACTCATTTGGGTGTACGATATCATCAGTTGGAGGCGATGAAGCAGATACAGCTTTATCGCCTTTTTGTTTTTTATCAAAGGATTTAAGGAGGCTGATAAGATGGGATATCCTACAATTGATTTCCTGTTCTTAAGTGAAGAGGACATGATAAAAGCCGGCGTTAAGGATATGCCGGCATGTATAGAGGCTATGGAAGAGGTGCTTACATGTATGAATGCAGGCGACTATGTTATGGGTGGTGAAAATCATAATTCACATGGAAGCCAGGTTTCATTTCCGAAGGAGTCACAATTTCCTAATATGCCGCTTGATGAAGGAGATGACAGAAGGTTTATGGCAATGCCTGCATATATTGGAGGCTCCTTTGATTTGATGGGTATGAAATGGTATGGCTCTAATATGGCAAATAGAGAAAAAGGTCTTCCAAGGTCAATACTTACCGTAATGCTAAATGATAAGGATACGGGAGCGCCGCTTGCGCTAATGAGTGCAAATCTGCTCAGTGCATATAGAACAGGTGCAATTCCGGGTGTTGGAGCGAAATATTTAGCTAAGAAGGGTGCAAGGGTGTGTGGTGTATGCGGTCCCGGTGTAATGGGAAAAACATCACTTGCAGCAATTCTTTGTACCTGTCCTGATATTGATACTGTCAAAATCAAAGGAAGAGGTAAAGCCTCACTAGACGCGTTTGTTACATATGTAAAAGCCACATATCCAAATCTTAAAAGCGTTGAGGCCGTTGATACTGTTGAAGAATTAATCAGGGATACGGACGTTGTATCATTTGCAAATACAAGTGGTACTGATCCTTCAAAATATCCATTTGTCAAAAAGGAATGGATAAAGCCCGGTGCACTTATTATCGGTCTTAGTGCATTTGATATGGATAGTAAGGAGCTTTCGTCATGCTCGCTTGTTGTCGATAACAGAAAGCTTTATGAGGCATGGGCAGAGGAATTTCCTTATCCGTCCTTTGGAATGAATAACATAATCGGTTCAAAATTTACTGATATGGCTCATGATGGAATTATAAGTATGGATGATATTACTGATCTCGGTGATATTATCTTTGGAAAAAAAGAAGGACGTACAAGTGATGATGAGATATTTGTATATTCAGTTGGCGGTATGCCTGTAGAGGATGTTGCCTGGGGCAAGGTCTGTTATGAGAGGGCAAAAATGCTTGGACTTGGCACAACCCTTAGACTATGGGAACAGCCGGATATGCATTAATGAAGAAAGTTGAGGTGTAAATAATATGGCGGAAAGAATAGTAGAGCATCCGATTCTTGGTGTTGTGGAAAAAGGCAAAAAGGTAAATTTCTTATTTGATGGCAAAGAGGTAAGCGGATATGAGGGTGAACCGATTGCTGTCGCACTTAAGGCAGCAGGACTTATGGTTCACAGATATACTGCAAAGGAGCATAAGCCAAGAGGTATTTTTTGTGCTATTGGCAGATGCACGGACTGTGTAATGGTTGTAGATGGTATTCCAAATGTCAGAACCTGTATTACACCACTTCGTGAAGGGATGGATGTAAGAACTCAGTATGGCGTAAGTGATAAGCCGTTTGAGAAGTGATAGGAGGTAGAACAGATGAAGAGATTTGATTTGATTATAGTTGGTGCCGGCCCGTCAGGACTTTCAGCGGCAATTGAAGCAGCACAAAGAGGACTTGAGGTAGTGGTTTTTGATGAAAATGAAAAACCGGGCGGACAGCTTTTTAAGCAGATACATAAGTTTTTTGGTTCAAAGGAGCATAGAGCAAGAATAAGAGGATATGTTATCGGTGAACAGCTCCTTGAAGAAGCTGATAAGGCAGGAGTTAAGGTTGTATTAAATGCAACTGTAATTGGTCTATATCAGGACAAAGAGGTTGTAGTTAAAATAGGTGAAGAAATACAGCATTATAAGGGTAATTCCATTGTTATAGCAACAGGTGCTGCTGAGAATATGGTAACATTTCCGGGATGGACTCTTCCCGGTGTAATTGGAGCAGGAGCAGCCCAGACAATGATGAACCTTCATGGTGTGCTTCCGGGAAAGAAGGTCTTGATGCTTGGTTCAGGTAATGTAGGACTTGTTGTTTCCTTCCAGCTGTTGCAGTGTGGCTGCGAGGTTGTTGCACTTGTTGATGCAGCGCCTAGAGTAGGAGGATATGGAGTCCACGCAGCTAAGGTTGCACGTACCGGTGTTCCGTTTTATCTGTCTCATACAATTGTGAAGGCAGAAGGCGATGACCATGTTACCGGTGTAACTATAGCAGAGGTGGATGATAATTTTGCATTTATTCCGGGAACGGAGAAGCATTTTGATGTTGATACTATTTGTCTTGCAGTAGGTCTTTCGCCTATGTCACAGCTCCTTAAGATGGCAGGCTGCAAGATGGAGGATAATCCAAAGCGCGGGGGACAGGTACCTATATGTGATGAATATGGAAGAACATCCTTGCCTGGAATACTTGTTGCAGGTGATGTATCGGGTATTGAGGAAGCTTCCTCAGCAATGATTGAAGGAAGAATGGCAGGAATTGTGGCTGCTGAGTATCTTGGATATATTGACAAGGGAACTCTTGATAAGGAATTAGATAAGCTTAGTAAGGCGCTCCTTGATTTGCGTCAGGGAATGTTTGCACCTTCTAACAGAGGTAAGGCAATAACGGAAACAGAGGAGGGCATTGCTATTTCAGAGAGCCTTTTAAGAAAGGGTTATGTTGATGACAGTGAGATAGAGCGTTTCCCTGGTGTAACACATCAAAGCGGTGTTCATCCTGTAATTGAATGCACACAGAATATTCCTTGTAATCCATGTCAGGATGCATGTCCTAAGAAATGTATATCAATTGGTGATAATATAACTTCACTTCCAATTGTACTTCCTGATAGTGAATGCATTAATTGTGGTATGTGCGTAGCAAGCTGTTCAGGCCAGGCTATTTTCCTTGTAAATGAGGACTTAGGTGATGGCACTGCAACAGTAACGCTTCCATATGAGTTTTTGCCTTTGCCTGAGGCGGGAACGAATGGCGTTGCACTCGGACGTGATGGAAAGGTGGTATGTGATGCTACGGTTGTTGGTGTTAAGAGTATGAAGGCATTTGATAAGACGAATCTTCTTACAATGCGTGTTCCAAAGGAATATGCAATGACGGCAAGATTTTTTAAGGCAAAGTAGTTTGGAGGCGATAATATGGTAAATGACAGATCAAGAGATATTGGACCATTTGTACCGGGACCTGATGATGATATGCTTATATGCCGGTGCGAGGAGATTACTAAGGGAGAAATAAGAAAAGCGGTTCATGACGGAATGTGGACCATGACGGAAATAAGAAGATACTTACGTACAGGTATGGGACTTTGCCAGGGACAGACATGTTCAAGGCTTGTTAAGGGGATTGTTGCAAGAGAGCTTGGAGTTTCACCTTCAGAGCTTGAGCCTGCTACTAGTAGAGTACCTATGAGACCAATTGAAATGCGGATTTTTGCAAATGAGGCAAAGGATGGTGAGATGAATGTGTAATACAGCAGAGGTAGTAATAATCGGAGGCGGAATTATAGGAAACGCCACAGCATATTATCTTACAAAGCTTGGCATGAAGGTTATTGTGCTTGAAGGAAGCATGCATATTGGAAATGGTGGGTCAAGCAGAAATGGTGGCGGTGTGCGTCAGTCGGGACGTGATGTCAGGGAATTGCCGCTTGTTATGTATGGAATAAAGAATTTGTGGCCTTATTTATCTGAAGAGCTTGAGGTTGACTGTGAATATCATCAGGATGGTAACCTTCGTCTTGGTAAAAATGATTCTCATAAGGCAATACTTACAAAGCTTGCTGATAATGCCAGAAGCTGTGGCCTTGATGTAAGGATGATTGATGGCGATGAGGTTAGAAGAATTAATCCATATTTATCAGAGGAAGTAACATGTGCGAGCTGGTGTCCGACTGACGGCCATGCAAATCCTCTTACCACAACACTTGGATTTTATAAGGCTGCAAGAAAGCTTGGAGCAAGATTTATATCAGGCGAAAAGGTAATAGGCCTTAAGACAATAAAAGGGAAAATCAGACAGGTTATTACTGAGAATAATATATATGAGGGTGAAAATGTTCTTGTTGCGGCAGGATATGACAGCAGAAAGATTCTTGGAACAGTGGATATTGATGTTCCGATGACAACCTCGCTTTTGGAATGTCTTGTAACAGAAGCACAGCCTCATATGTTTGACCAGATGCTTGGTACGGCGGAGGCTGATTTCTATGGTCATCAGACAAAGCATGGTTCATTTGTATTTGGTGGTTCCTCAGGTCTTGAGCCGTTTAATAAGGATAATGGAACTCCTGTATCAAGCCCAAGAACTGCGCCTTGTATATGCAGGGGTATTATGAAGTATTTCCCAAATCTTAAGGATGCAAAGATTGTAAGAACCTGGGGAGGCTGGAGTGATAAATGTGCAGATGGCGTTCCTGTTATAGGAGCAATTAGTGAAATACCGGGACTATATGCTGCGTGTGGTTTTACCGGTCATGGCTTTGGTATTGGCCCCGGCGCTGCTAATCAGCTTGCGAAGCTTATAGCAACAGGAACAACTGATGTCGATTTGACAGAGCTTAGATATGACAGGTTTCGTGCTAAGATATAGGAGGGATTGATATGAACAGATTTGACTTTTGTGTTCCGACAGATATCAGATTTGGTGAGGGACAGGTAGAGTGTCTTGCCAAAGAGATAGAAAAATATGGAAAAAGAGTGTTGATGGTTTATGGTGGAGGAAGCATAAAGAAAATCGGACTTTACGATAAAATATATGAGGTGCTTAAGGATTTTGAGATTTATGAGCTTCCGGGAATTGAACCAAATCCAAGACTTACTTCTGTTGAAAAAGGAGCAAGGATATGTAAGGACAAGAACATAGACGTTGTTCTTGCTGTTGGAGGCGGAAGTACCATTGATGCATCAAAGCATATTGCATGTGCTGCTTATTATGATGGGGATGCATGGGATATGGTTCTTGACAGAAGTCTTGTTACAAAGGCGCTTCCTATATTTACAGTACTTACTATATGCGCAACCGGCTCGGAAATGAATCCCGGTGCAGTTATAAGTAATGAGGAGACAAAGGAGAAGCTTGAGATTAGCTCGCCACTTTTATATCCTACATTATCAGTATGCGATCCAACATATTTGTATTCGCTTCCGCTAGTGCAGACGGCAGCAGGAACAGCAGATATTGTATCTCATATATTTGAGCAGTATTTCCAGCCAAATGATGGTGCGTATATTACTGACAGGCTTAGTGAAGCGGCACTTGCGACCTGCTTCAAGTATGGACCTGTTGCACTTAGTGAACCTGACAATTATGAGGCTCGCTCAAATTTGATGTGGACAAGCTCCATAGCACTTAATCACTTATTTACAGTTGGTAAGGGCGGAGCATGGAGTGTTCATCCGATTGAACATGAGCTTTCAGCTTTTTATGATATTACTCATGGTGTCGGTCTTGCGATTCTTACACCTAAGTGGATGCGTTATGTTTTGAGTGATAAAACTGTTAAGCGTTTTGCAATGTTTGCAAGAAATGTATTTAACGTTAATGAAGCTGATGATTATAAGGCTGCAAATTGCGGTATTGATAAGGTTGAGGAATTCTTTGTAGAGCTCGGCCTTCCAAAGACGCTTACTGAGCTTGGAATAGACGACCGTGATTTTGCAAAAATGGCAAGTGAGGCGGTAAGAACGAGCGGACTTGCAACAAGATCGTATGTTAAGCTTAATGAAAAGGATGTCGAAAATATTTATAAAATGTGTCTGTAATTATGAATCGTGCGACGTATAACGACTAATAATGTCGAATGACCAAAATCAATTGAAATAATGATTTTGTTTATGTATAATTGTGTAAAAATACAGGAGAAATCATCATTTTTTGATTTGGAGGAATGATATGGATAATAGATTCACTTGCGATTTATCAGTAAAGAAGGTTCTTAAACAGTCACAGCTTGGTCTTTGGAGCGCAACTATTTGTGATGGGGGTATTTCTTCATTATATGGGGATGAAGTGTTCTGTGAGTTGCTCGGAATCAAAGGTGCTTTAGAAGAAGAGAATCTATATGAGTATTGGTATGAAAGAATTGATGGCAAGGATAGAAATGCTATTGAGGATGCATTTGCCAATATGAAAAAAGGCAGGATGGTTGAGGTTAATTATGTGTGGCATCACATTGAAAAGGGACCTGTTAAGCTAAGGCTTAATGGATGCTGCGATGAATCAGATGATGGAATTATTCTATGCGGATATATGCAAAATATTGATTCTCTATTTGAGCAATCGAAATATGCTAATAAGTGCAATAAGGAAAGGGCAGCATTTTTGAATAATTTTTCTCATGATATCAGAACCCCGATAAATACAATTGTAGGATTTACATCACTTGCCAATAGCCATCTTGAGGAGCCGGAGCTGATTAAAAATTATCTTGAGAAGATTATGGTTGCCAACAATCATCTTATGGCACTTATTAATGATGTGCTTGATATTAACAGAATTGAAAATGGTATGATGAAGCTTGAAGAAAAGGAATGCTCTTTATCCGATATTATGACAAATATTTGTGATATTATTGAAGCAGATATTGAAGCAAAGCAGATTAAGCTTTGTGTTGAGAAGGATAATATTACAGATGATACAGTTTATTGTGACAAATTGCGTCTTGAGAAGGTAATGCTCAATTGCCTAAATGATGCAATCAAGTTTACTAGTGTTGGAGGCAGCATCAGCATAAGTATTGTTCAAAAACAGACGGCACCTGATGGCTATGCAGATTATGATTTCATAATCAGTGATTCCGAAATTGTAATGGAAGAGAATTCATTTGTTGACAATATTCAAAGCAATGGGCTTGGAATGACAATTTCAAAGGGGATTGTGGACATGATGGGCGGAAGTATCAGTGTAGATAGTAAGCCTGGCGAAGGAAGCAAGGTTATTATTTCCCTTAGAATGAAGACCGGAATCAGGAAACGCATTTTGGTGGTTGAAGATAATGAGCTTAACAGAGAATGTGTTGCTGAGCTGCTCAAGGAATATGGCTTTGAAACAGAAGAAACTGAAAATGGCAAAGCTGCTGTAGACAGAATCATTTCATCACCGCCTGACTATTATGATGTTGTACTTATGGATGTGCAGATGCCTGTTATGGATGGCTATGAAGCAACAAGATGTATCAGACAGCTTGACAATCCGGATTACGCAAGGCTTCCAATAATAGCTATGACTGCAAATGTATTTGAGGAAGATAAGATAAGTGCATTTGAAAATGGAATGAATGGCTTTATTTCTAAACCGGTTGATATTGAAAAGCTATTAAAAATAATAAGGGATAATTAGTTTTAAATGAAATTATTATACAACTAAAAATTTTTTAAAAAAGCCCGTAAAAATGTCTTGACATTTGTTTTACGGGCTTTTATAATACATATCATACAATTCCTAGTGAATATATATGATATATGGGAAATAAAAATATTATAGGTAGGAGGATAAAATTATG
Source organism: Coprococcus sp. (assembly GCA_016296785.1). Classification (GTDB taxonomy): domain Bacteria; phylum Bacillota; class Clostridia; order Lachnospirales; family Lachnospiraceae; genus Coprococcus. Next base: position 27,447 of record JAEDHX010000016.1, read on the forward strand.
AGTAATATTAAAGAGAGTGCTTCAGAGTTAATCGGAGGAACACCGATACTAAAGTTGAATGGATACATGCAAAAGAGCAAGATTGAGGATGCAACAATTCTTGCAAAGCTTGAGTATCTCAATCCTGCAGGTTCCGTTAAGGACCGTATTGCACTTGCGATGATTGAGGATGCTGAGCAGAAGGGGCTTCTTAAGCCGGGCGCAACTATAATAGAGCCTACCTCAGGTAATACAGGAATTGGAATTGCTTCTGTTGCAGCAGCTAAGGGCTACAAAGCAATACTTACATTGCCGGATACAATGAGTGTTGAGAGACGTAACCTGCTTAAGGCATACGGTGCAGAGCTTGTACTTACAGAGGGTGCTAAGGGCATGAAGGGAGCCATTGCCAAGGCTGAGGAATTGAATAAGTCAATTCCTGGTTCAATTATACTTGGACAGTTTGTAAATAAAGCTAATCCTGAAATACATAAGAAAACTACAGGTCCTGAGATATGGGAGCAGACAGATGGCAAGGTAGATATATTTGTTGCCGGTGTTGGAACAGGAGGTACTGTTACAGGAGTAGGAGAGTATTTGAAATCAAAGAATCCGGATGTTAAGGTTGTCGCTGTAGAACCTGCATCTAGTCCTGTATTATCTACAGGTACAGCAGGAGCTCATAAGATTCAGGGTATTGGAGCAGGCTTTGTTCCGGACGTGCTTAACACTTCTATCTATGATGAGATTATTACTATAGAGAATGAGGATGCATTTGAAGAAGGAAGAGCTTTTGCAGTAAGTGAGGGAATTCTTGTAGGTATTTCGTCAGGAGCGGCACTTAAAGCAGCAACTATACTTGCTTTGAGACCTGAGAACAAGGGTAAGACAATTGTTGCACTTCTTCCTGATTCGGGAGACAGATATTTATCAACAGCATTATTTAATAATTAATAAAAACAGCAGCAAATATGCGGAAAGAGGTAAGATTATGGCTAAAAAATCTAGAGAAGAAAGAAATTTAAAGTTTGAAACACTTCAGTTACATGTAGGACAGGAGAATCCTGATCCGGTTACAGATGCCAGGGCAGTCCCTATTTATCAGACATCATCATATGTATTTAGAAACAGCGAGCATGCAGCAGCAAGATTTGGGCTTAGCGATGCAGGTAATATATACGGAAGACTTACAAATCCAACAGAGGATGTATTTGAAAGAAGAATAGCAGCACTTGAAGGTGGTGTTGCAGCACTTGCGGTAGCATCAGGTGCAGCGGCAATTTCTTATACCTTCCAGAACCTTGCACAGGCAGGTGACCATATTGTTGCGGCAAAGAACATTTATGGTGGTACATATAACCTTCTTGCACATACACTTCCACAGTATGGCATTACATCATCATTTGTAGATCCGTTTAATTATGATGAAGTAGAAGCTGCCATTAAAGAGAATACAAAAGCTGTATTTATAGAGACACTTGGTAACCCTAATTCAGATGTTGTAGATATTGAGAAGCTTGCAAATATTGCGCATGCACACAAGATTCCTCTTGTTATAGATAACACATTTGCAACACCTTACCTTGTAAGACCAATTGAGTATGGCGCAGATATTGTTGTTCATTCTGCAACAAAGTTTATTGGTGGACACGGAACAACAATCGGTGGTGTTATTGTTGACAGTGGCAAGTTCGACTGGGAAGCAAGTGGTAAATTCCCATCACTTACTGAGCCTAATCCAAGCTATCATGGTATCAGTTTTACAAAGGCGGTTGGTGCAGCTGCATTTGTTACAAAGATCAGAGCAATTCTGCTTCGTGATACAGGTGCAACACTTTCACCTTTCCATGCATTTATTTTCCTTCAGGGACTTGAGACATTGTCTCTTCGTGTAGAAAGACATGTTGAGAATGCACTAAAGGTTGTTCAGTATCTTAACAACCACCCACTTGTAGAAAAGGTTAATCATCCTTCTGTTTCAGCTGACAAAGAGCAGCAGGAGTTATACAAGAAATACTTCCCAAATGGTGGAGGTTCCATATTTACATTCGAGATTAAGGGCGATGACAAAAAGGCTAAAGACTTCATTGATAATCTTGAGATTTTCTCACTTCTTGCCAATGTTGCAGACGTAAAATCTCTTGTTATCCATCCTGCTTCAACGACTCACTCCCAGCTTAACGAGGAGGAGCTTGCTGATCAGGGCATCAAGCCTAACACCATCCGCCTTTCAATCGGCACAGAAAACATTGATGATATCATTGAAGACCTCGAAGAAGCCTTCAAAGCAGTTCAATAATTTTTAGCCATGGTTAGCCACGGGGACAGGTCC
>JAEDHX010000078.1 GCA_016296785.1 Coprococcus sp.
AGGCAGCAAGAGTTGATGCAGATAATAAGGTTGCGCAGATTACGGCTGAAGCAGAGACAAGGGTAGCAGAGGCTAAGGCGGATGCAGAAGCAAGAGTAGAGGCAGCAAGAGTTGATGCAGATAATAAGGTTGCGCAGATTACGGCTGAAGCAGAGACAAGGGTAGCAGAGGCTAAGGCGGATGCAGAAGCAAGAGTAGAGGCAGCAAGAGTTGATGCAGATAATAAGGTTGCGCAGATTACGGCTGAAGCAGAAAATAGAATAGCTACAATTAATGCTAATTGTGAGGATGTTAAGAATAAAGCACTTGCAGATAAGGAAGCAGCTGAGAAGAATGCTGAAGAAGTAAAACAGCAGGCAGCAGATGAGGTTCTTGCAGCTAACAGATATGCTGAAGAAACTAAGCTGAAGGCAGAAACAGAAGTTGCAGCAGCTAATAAGCATGCTGAGGATGCAAGAAAGCAGGCAGAGGAAGTTAAGCAGCAGGCAGCAGCAGAGATTGCGGCAGCTAATAAACAGGCAGAGGAAGCTAAGCAGCAGGCAGCGGCAGAAGTTGCAGCAGCTAATAAGTTTGCTGAGGATACAAGGATTCAGGCAACAGCAGAGATTGCTGCAGCAGAAAGTATTAAGGATAAGGCGTTAGCTGATAAGGAAGCTGCAGAGAAATTAGCAGAGGAAATAAAGCTTAAAGCAACAGCAGATGTTGAGACAGCCAATAAGATGACTGAAGATGCTGAGAGACGCTGTCAAAAAGCAATTGCCAAAGCTGAGGCAAATACACTTAGCCATTATATTGTAAATGCATTAAAGGAACGCAAAGAGCGAAAAGAAGCAGAGCAAAACGACAAGGATAATTCATAGCGTATGTTTAAGAAAATAGTTTTAGGTATCATAAATGCCATATCAATAATAATAATTGCACTTGCAGTTATGGTACTTATTATTGTGCTTATGACAAAGCCGGGAAAGACACCAAATATTGGTGGATATATGGCACTTAGAATTACAACGGGAAGTATGACTCCTACTTATGGAGTAGATACATTAATATTTGTAAAAGAAACTGATCCGTCAGAGATAAAAGTCGATGATGTAATATCATTTTATTCCTCTGACCCGGCTCTTGATGGCGCAGTAAATACTCATAGAGTAGTTTCTATAGAAAAAACAGATAGGGGCTATAGTTATGTGACAAAAGGAGATGCCAATAACGTTGTAGATAACTATGATGTCGATTCAAAGTACCTGTTAGGTAAGGTTGTTGGCTCCTCATTGGCACTAGGTAAGCTTGTAAGGCTAATATCAAATCCATTGATATTTATTCCTATCATACTTATTCCATTAGCTATAATCCTTATCAGCAATCTTGTTCATACAATAAAATACGCCAAGAAGATTGCGGCAGAAGAAGAACAAGCCGCAATAGAAGAGGCAATTAACATTATAAAAGACAAACAAAACAAGGAGAAATAACTCGCCACGGGGACAGGTCCCGCGGCTAAAAATATCCGGACAAACTTCAAAGGGGAAGTAGTATAGTTGTTTTTCGGACCGCTTGCGCTTTAGTATAATACGTAATGGTACTAAACTCATAACGACTAACGTCGCTATTCGTTAAGTACCAACGTATTATAATATCCTCAAAACAATCTATACTACTTCCCCTTTTGAAGTTCTGTCCATGGCTAAGCTTAGTCGCCGCGGGACCTGTCCTGCTACCCGGTAGGATTATGTTAGGGTGTGTTTATAGCATCCGTTATATTATTGCTAATACATCTGTAAAGCTTTTATAAAGTGAAAACTGTCAGGCACGGACAGGTCCCGCGGCATGGAAACTAACGCTCCACAGCTTGCCGCCATAGAGTATATTTCTTGTTCATGTTGGTGCTTGTCTTTATGGTGTTATATATGTTGCCCTTTGTACAACTTTTGAAAGATTTGTGCAACATGATAATAGATATTACCAAATCTTTTAACGGCGTACGAAGGGCAGCATATATAACGCCATAAAGACAAGCTCCGGCATTAACAAGTATCAATAAACCATGGTGGCAAGTTGCGGTTAACATAATATTTGCCGCGGGACCTGTCCCCATGGCGAGCTATTGAAATAGTTGGAGAAAAAATGTATACTAAGGCTGATGTTATTATTTCGGGAGGTAGTATGTTTAAGAGATTTTATCCAAAGGAGTATTATACTTCAACATATAAGATAGATTTTCAGAAGTATTATGACATGGGATATAGAGGAATTCTGTTCGATATTGATAACACGCTTGTTCCGCATGATGCTCCTGCAAATGAGAAAGTCATAAAGCTTATGAAAAAGCTTAAGGCTATTGGTTTTAAGATTTGCCTTGTGTCAAATAATAAAGAGCCGCGCGTAAAAAGCTTTAATGAGAAGCTAAATGTAAGCTATGTTTTCAAGGCCGGCAAGCCTCTTAAAAAGGGCTATATCAAGGCTATGGAGGTTATAGGAACTGATATAGATAACACATTATTTGTAGGGGACCAGCTATTTACCGACTTATGGGGAGCAAATGCTCTTGGCATTTATTCTATGCTTGTAATGCCGATAAATAAAAAAGAGGAAATACAGATAGTATTAAAACGTATACCGGAGAAGCTTATTCTGTTTTTCTATAAGAGAAAGCATAAAATAATAAGATAACCCTAAATTAATAAGATATCCTTAAAATGAATTTTTTAATAATCAAAAAAACAAGCGAATCGGTTTAATAACCGACCCGCTTGTTTTTTCTTGTACAGCTACAAAAGCAACTGCACAATATCATTTTTTTCTTTGTTGTTTTATGATAATAAATCAATATTAAGTCGCTTAATTACCTGATATGTCTTTGATCTCAAGTCTTCTGCATCAAACTGAGTAAGCATTGTATCCTTATCCCACTTTGTCTTCATAAGTGCACCTAAAAGGTCTTCAATGTAGGACTTAACATAGCTTACATTATCCTCTGACTTATCCTTAAGGAGAACAACAATATTATCGATTGCTTCAATAACACCTGACTCCTGCTGCTTAACAGGCTGCTGACCTGTCTCATCAGATAACTCAATAACCTTACCGGTCTTAGTAATAATTACCTTCTTATTAGGAGCACTAGCTGCCTTTGAACTGCCCTTCTTGTCAAGCATTCTGTGAACAACTCTTACAAGACAAGCAACAGCATATGTTGCTTCTTCCGGTGTCTGCTTATCTGCACCCTTTAATGTATGCTGATTCCAAAGCCATTCTGACTTGCAAAGCATCTCTTCAATTGTTGCATCTCTGAGAAGTCTCTGTAAATCTGCATCTGCAACATTATTCTTGTTCTTACCAAACAATCCGCCACCTGAGCTCTGTGTTGATTCTGAGTTATACTTTGCAGGAAGAACAAGCTTTGAAAATGTATCAATCAAATGCTTCTTAGCAGTTTCAAGATCATAATTAGCGCTAATTGTTGGAACCTTACCACCATTAAGACCATTTACAATCATATCTTCAGCTGCCATGAATAACAGATGCTTCTGTCTGTCATCAATCATTTTCTTAATTTCATAATTTGTCTTGCTCTTCTCAAGAATAGAATTCTTTCTAACCTTGAATGCCTTAACCTTCTCCTTAACGCTGAAGAATGACTTGAGAAGTGTAGGATTAGCATTTACATAATTACCAATCCATGTAAGCTCAACATACTGGTGTTCAATCTTATTTGAAATCTCATATACATTATATCCATCAAATACAACATTAAGAGTTGTGTAAAGGAGCTCAAGAATCTCATACTTCTCTTCCCATGAACGAGCTGACATATCTGAGTTTACTGTTGCCTTGATTCCACACTCAATAAATACAAGATTATACTCATAAAGTCCTTCAAACAGATTCTGCTTACCTGCAAGCTGTGAACCAGTACCAAGAGTCTGGATATTCTTCTTCATCTCCGGTTCATCCTCAATGTACTTGTATACCTTACGTACAAATGAAGCAACTTCATTGAGAAGGGAATCTATTCTCTTATTATAAATATCCTGCTTTGAAATAGCTGATACAACACTTCTTGAAAGAATACTTGTACTCTGAGCACTGTTACAATTTCTAATGAGTTCCTTAAAGTTCTCATATACCGCAAGATTATCAATAGGAATATATTCTGCATTAAGTCCATAGAACTCAAATGCTTTAGCATAATTTCTATCAGAAATATATGCATTAAATAATCCTATACTAAACTGTATCTTATAGTCATTACCAACATGTGGATCCTCAACTACATAATCAAATAATACTTCAAGATTGTTTATGTATGCATCTGACTTAGCTTCTGAAAGAGGAAGTCCCATCTCCATAACAACATTGATAAGATCAAGATAACCCATTACTGCCTTATCAAAATTCTTTGGTCTGTCATCATCTTCAAGAATCTGATAACTTAAGTTAATAAGAAGTGGTGCAATTCTCTCTCCAATAAGTCTCATTGCGTCAGAGAATTTCTCTGTCTGATATAAGTAAATAAGCCAAATGCTATATCTGTAGATTCCGGTTGTACTTATTGGTGCATCAATATCACTTGGATCGATATCACCATAAATAAATCTGAATAAAGGTTCAATCCATTCTTCTATCTCATAACGGCCGGTTGCTTTAATATTAAAATCAACAAATTCCGCGAGCTCATACAGCTTTATACATTGAGATTTAACCTCATCATCAACAATCATTGATGACAAATCAAAATTACTGTCTTTTAAATAATCAATAACAAGCGCATAGAAGCCATCTTCTACCTGCTCATTTAAAAAACGAATAAGTAGCCCCTTGTTATTAGATGCTGCTATGGATAGAACATTATCATTGCCTGAAGCAATATTAGCTGGTAGCATATCCTATTCCTCCTTTTCAATTACCTAATTTGTGTGTAATAAACAAATAAATTACCATATATACAAATATATCACAATTGGTTAAGTTCATCAATAATCGTTTTTAGTAATTACTACAAATCGGCATTGTGCATAATTGCTGAAAATTAAAATAGCTTTTTCAAATAGCTTTTTGTTTATTATTACCAATGTATTTTTAGCACTTTTTATGAAGTACTAATCTAGTCCTGCAAGATGTAAAATTGCCATTGCATTAGTAGTCGTACACCTTCCCGATTTCTTCTTATAATCGAACTTCAGCTGTTCTCCCTCGTAGTACTCCTCGAAATGATAATTGATTGCAACATGCCCCATATTATCCTTCAAATCACACAACTCGAAATCATGTGTAGATACAATTGTCATTGAAGATTCATCCGACAATCTTCTGATTACCTGAGAGGCTCCTACTATTCTGTCAGCAGAATTTGTCCCCTTAAATATCTCATCAATCAAACAAAGCATCGGCTTCATTTGCTTCTTATAAACTGCCATTGTTTTAATGCGCAATATTTCTGCGTAGAATGTAGAAATACCATTGCTTACATCATCCGTAACTCGCATAGAAGTAAATATTTTCATAATATCTGCCTTCATATTGTCAGCACAAACAGGTGCCCCCACATATGCAAGTACAAGATTAATTCCAAGAGTTCTAAGGAATGTTGTTTTACCCGACATATTCGAACCGGTAATTACTGTTGCTCCGCCGTAGAAATCGGCATCATTTGCAACCACCTTATCCGGCGAAATAAGTGGATGACGCATATTATCACATTTTACATGAACACGTTTATTCATTCCAACCTTTGGATAGCTGACCTGTCTGGTTCTAGCAAGAACTGCATAAGACAATAGCTCCTCTATATCAGCAATTGCTTCTATCCAGTTTTCAACATTTCCACCATATTCACTTTTCCATTTATCCATCATAATACCAAGATGAAAATCCCACATTGTAAGTCCGCAGAGCACCTGATGAACGATTGGATTATAACGTATATTAAATGCTGCACTTATAGACTTCAATTTCTTTATAGCACTTAGTGCTCCGGAATCCTTCGACATTACAGCCTTGATATCCTTCATCAAAGGGCTTTCGAAATCTTCAGAGGATACAAGCTCAAACATCGCAATATAATCTTCAATTACATATCCAAAAGAAATCATTGGCATCACTGCGCTTCCTACAACGCCAGATGTAATCCATGAAAACAACAAAATTGCAAAAAATGAAATCAATGAATAGCCTAAATTGATTTTTCCCATTACGCCAAGTACAAACAAGCATATTGTTACTGCCGGCAGCAAAAATCTCAAAATGTTAAATATAAATGGTATCTTTTCATCATTCTTGCAGTATTCAACAAATTCATCTGCTGTATATTTCTTTTTTTTGCCGATATTTGCCTTTACAGCAAGTGTCTCGAAATTATATGAGAATTCTTCCTTATCAAAAAGCTCAACTACAGCCTTCTGTCGCATATCAATGCTTTCAATATCAAAATCAGGTTCTTTTATAGATTTAGCAAGCTTTCTTCGACCATCCTCTGTTCCGGCAACACAAATAAACTGGTATAATGAGCTTGGTCCAAGAAGATCCATATCCTTTGCAGTTAAATCCTCATCAGTTAAGTATTTGCTTCCGTTTTCCTCAAAGCTTTTCCATTCCTCACTGTATCTTTTAATATATTTGTCATATACAACAGCTCTGGCCTTCAGATACTCCAATTTTTCACTTATTTTGCCGTGAACAAATATAAGAGCTACAAATATAACAGCTCCCAAAATGCCAGCAACCAAATAAGGAATTCTTGAATCATATAATCCTACTACCAGTCCTAAAACTGCAACAAGAAACATAATAAAGCGAATTGTTCCGTATGTAGAATACTTCTTCTCAAGCTGTTTTGTTTCTTCAGTTATACTATTTAGCGCCTGTACATACTTTTCCATATATAAATACCTTTCCCTAATTTAACAGTTATTATTGTTTTTCTTCGCACATATTAATATCCGCTTTATTAGCATTTTGCTCATCTGTTGCGTCATCACTAGCTTTTTTCTCTATTTCCTTATCAGCATCGCTACTATTATCTTCCGCATTCTCTGAATCAGCTTCTTCAGTTTCTTTGCTCACTGCTTCTTCGTTTTCTGTCTCTTCATTAGTATTGTTTATTGGTGCATTATCCTTAGTACCTTTGTTATTTGAGGCTTCAGCTTCTTCTCCATCAGCATTTTCCGAATCGGCTTTATCTGAATCAGTTTTATCTGCATCAGCTTTATCTGCATCAGCTTTATCTGCATCAGCATTCTCCTTCTCAATTTTATCTTTCGCTTTAAGGTTATCAGTTTTCTCAAAGTCGGATGCTGCATCTGCAGACTCTGCTTGCATAGATTCCTGAATTTCAGCATTTGCCTCTGTATTATCAACCGAAGGCTCACCTTTTTCAGCTAGAACCTGAACGTCAGCAATATCCTCTTCTTTCTTTTTCTTTGACTTCTTTGGCTCACAAGGCACCTCTATTAATCCGTCCTTGCCTATAAGCACAAGAAATCCAATAAAAAAAACAGCACCAAATATGATAATTCCTATTCCTAACGCCATTCTCTTCAAATATATAAATATTATACCCACTATTATCATCAGCAAAGCACATACCAGGTATTTTTTCTGTATATCGTATAATTTCTTTTTAGTATTTTCCAATTTCGCACCTCCAAAATTGCTATCCATTTGAATAATTATATACCAAATCAGAATATCATAACTTCCACCTTTTCGCAAGCCACCACTCGCCACGGGGACAGGTCCCGTGGCGAATTTTATGTCAACCACGGTTTGCCGCCATAGAGTATACTACTTGTTTGTGACGGTACTTGTCTTTATGGTGCTATATACTGCCCTTCGTATAACTTTTGAAAGATTTGTGCAATATCATTATCATGTTGCTTGAATATGATTCGCTCTGCGTTA
>JAEDHX010000017.1 GCA_016296785.1 Coprococcus sp.
TATATACCAGGCGAACGTACCAACTGGCTAACGATTACTCGTTCAGCACCATTAATTACAAATGTACCTGTTTCAGTCATAAGAGGAAGGTCGCCCATGAATATCTCATGCTCAGGCATCTCCTTAGCATCACCTGTCCTAAGTCTTACCTTAACCTTAAGCGGTGCTGCATAAGTAGCATCTCTATCCTTACACTCTTCAATAGTGTACTTAACATCATCTTTACATAATTGGAAATCAACGAAATCCAAACTGAGCTGACCTGAATAGTCAGATATAGGAGAAATATCCTTAAATGCTTCCCTGAGACCATCAGTTAAGAACCACTGATATGAGTTCTTCTGAACCTCAATGAAGTTAGGCATATCCAAGACATCCTTCTGTCTCGAGTAGCTCATTCTGATTCCTTTTCCGGATTCAACAGGAATAATTCTGTTTTTTTCCATTGACACATTCACCCCTTGGAATTTATTTTAAGCTGTTTGCCACGTTTAGGCTGTTTTTACGCAAACCAACCCATAATAGTGACATTTTATCATGCTATCACGAAGTTTTTGAATTGTCAACAATTATTTGGAAAATTTTGATTATTTTAGAAATTTAGAATATATGTAATATTTCTTACAGATAATATAATGACAAAAACGGTTTGACCGATATGAAACCGGTCAAACCGAATTAGTTAGTATAAAGACTATATCTTCAAATTACTTTAATGTAACCTTAGCACCTTCAGCCTCTAACTTAGCCTTAGCGTCCTCAGCCTCTTCCTTAGTAGCGCCTTCCTTAACAATCTTAGGAGCTCCATCAACAACATCCTTAGCTTCCTTAAGACCTAAGCCTGTAAGCTCTCTAACAACCTTGATAACCTTAACCTTGTTAGGACCTACTTCTGTAAGCTCTACATCGAACGAATCCTTCTCTTCTGCTGCTGCACCTGCATCTGCGCCTGCTGCTGCTACTACAACACCAGCTGCTGCTGATACACCAAACTCTTCTTCACATGCCTTAACTAATTCATTTAACTCTAAAACTGATAAACCTTTGATTACTTCAATAATTTCCTGAGTTGTCATTATTACATTCCTCCATAATTTAAATTTTGTTTAATATGTTTAATTCTAATAATTGCAAGCACCAATAAATTATGCTTCCTTCTGCTCTGCAATCTGCTTGATAACACGAGCGAAGTTTGCAATAGGTGACTGCATGCTTCCAAGCAACTTGGAAATGAGTACTTCTCTTGATGGAATACTTGATATAGCTGCAATACCAGCTGCATCATAGAATGTTCCTTCAACAACACCACCCTTAAGCTCAAGAGCCGGTGCATTCTTAGCAAACTCTGCTAATACTCTGGCTGCTGCTGTAGCATCATCCTTACAAATAGCAAGTGCTGTAGGTCCCTCGAGACATGACTTAAGTCCGTCAAACTCTGTTCCTTCAACAGCAAAGTTAATCATTGTGTTCTTGTATACCTTGTACACAATGCCAGCTTCTCTTAAGTTCTTACGAAGCTGTGTATCCTGCTCAACTGTAAGTCCACGGTAATCAACAACAACTGCTGTTGCTGCGCCTTCTAAGTTAGCTTTAATCTCTTCAACTATTGGCTTCTTAATTTCTACCTTTGCCATAATGCGCCTCCTTATTTTACTAATGACTGCACATATAATAAGAAAAGCTCTCAAATCCAAAGACTTGAGAGCATATAGTTACTATCAAATAATTCTGAAAGTATTCTATCCTCGGTAGGCGTCTTCAAACTTATGCCTTGCGGCACCTACTGTCTTCGGCAGTTCATCGGCAACTACTTTATCATTAATCCTGCAGGAAGTCAAGCCTTTTGTTGAAATTTTTTATCCTATTGTCTCATCTACTGCATTTGCAATCGCCTCTGCAATCCTTTCAAAATTATAATCATACAGATAATTGTCGTAATCACTATTTATAAAACCTGTTTCAATAAGTATCGCCGGCATACTGCTTCGCCTTAGCACTGCCAAATCCTTTCTCTCTTCAACATTTATATTCTTAAAGCCCAGCTTTTCAAGCTCTGAGTTTACTGCTCTGGCAAGTCTGCCTTGTACGCCACTGTCTGTATATACCAGGGTCTGGACTCCATTATACTGATTCGGATAGGAAGCGGAGTTTCTATGAAGCGAGATAAGATAATCGGCACCTGCTTCATTTGCGATTTGAGCTTTTCTTGTTGGTGAATCATAGACGTCGGTTGTTCTTGTATATTCAACATCATAACCCCTGTCAGAAAGAGCGTCGCCAAGCGCAAGTGCCAGATTCAGATTATCTGCTTTCTCGGTGCGCCCATTATATGTGGCACCATTATCAAATCCGCCATGTCCGGCGTCAATTACTATTTTTGCCATATCTGCCTCACTTCTATATTAATATAGTCTTATATTATTATCCTATGCATGGCAAATAAAAATGTTATCCGTTTTACTTGAATACTATGGACTCATAAATTAAAATAAATATAAAATATATTATTATATAAGGGGGATTATTATATGAAATCAAAAAAATCATTTTCCAAAAAAATCTTACTAATATTATGTTTATGCTTACTTGCAGCAACATGCATAGGCTGTGCCGAGAAGCTTGACACTTCTGTAAAGGTACGTTCTTCATCAACTGCAGACTATACAATTTCAGCAGGTATGGATGACGAGATGCTAAAGGCACTTGCAGATATGTCAGAGACAACAACAGATGCCATAATACAAACTCAGAAGGACGGCGGATATACATACACCACCGAAACAATTGACGGTGTTCTTTTCCATGTGTTTACAAAAAGTGGCACCAAGGCTAAATTCTCAAAAATTGAAAATGAGCTTAAAGAGTTAGGTTATACGAATGTATGTATGAAGAAGGATTATTTCTATGCAACCTATACTGCATCTGATCTATCAACAGGCGATTCAAATATGACCACCACGGAAGGTTTCGACTATTCAGATTTTACGTATTATCAGAAGATATCTGTTCAGTTGAATTCAAAGGTTAAACGCACTAACGGCAAGATTAACAGTACTAACAAAAGATGCGTAACATGGACACATAACAACCATGAAAAATCCAAGAACTTCTATGCATCAACTTCAGGCACTAAGAAGAATGCACGTATAAGAAATCTTAGAAACGGCAAAACATATAAGATAGGGAAAGCCGGCAAGAAAATCAAAATTGCAAATGCATCATACGCTGCACGTATACAGTTAAATGGCAAAACAATAAAAAATGGCAAGGTAATAAAGAAAGCAGGAACATATACACTTTCAATATGGAATAAATCAGGTAAGTTTTCAACTATTAAGTTTACTATTACTAAATAATATTTGGTTTATTTTAAATATAATGTGCACAACATATATTGCTAAAAATAATTACACAAAGGAGATTTATTATGTGGGCATACGAAAGTAATTTTTATCAAATTTATCCTCTCGGATTTACGGGGGCACCATTTGAAAATGATGGAATTCTAACCTCAAGGATTCTTAAGGTAAACGACTGGATTCCTCATATCAAGAAGCTAAATTGCAATGCAATTTATTTCTCACCGGTATTTGAATCTGATACACATGGATATAATACCAGAGACTACACAAAGATCGACTGCAGACTTGGAACAAATGAAGACTTTGCAAATGTTACAAAGAACCTTCATGAGGCCGGAATCAAGGTAGTATTAGATGGCGTATTTAATCATGTAGGCCGTGGATTTTGGGCATTTCAGGATGTTCTTGATAAGAGATGGGATTCGCCATACAAGGATTGGTTCAACATAAGCTTTGATGGTAATTCTAATTATAATGACGGCCTTTGGTATGAGGGCTGGGAAGGTAATTATGACCTTGTAAAGCTTAACCTTCGTAACGAAGCAGTTATACAGCATATTTTCTCTGCAATCAAGGGTTGGATAGATGAATTTGATATTGATGGTCTTCGTCTTGACGTTGCATATTGTCTCGATCATGATTTCCTTAGACGACTTAGAAGCTATTGCGACAGTCTAAAGCCTGATTTTCTTCTGCTTGGAGAACTTCTCCATGGAGACTATAATGTATTTGTTAATGACAGTATGCTTCACAGCTGTACTAATTACAATTGCTATAAGGGATTATATTCAAGCTTCAACTCAATGAATATGTTTGAGATAATACATTCGCTACTGCGTCAATTTGGACCGGAGCAGTGGACTCTTTACAAAGGAAAGCATTTTCTTAATTTTGTAGATAATCATGATGTTACAAGAGTAGCAAGCATACTTACTAACCCTAGACATCTTCCACTGATTTATGCTATCTGTTATGGTATGCCGGGCATGCCTTGCGTGTACTATGGAAGCGAATGGGGAGCTAAGGCAGATAAGAGTCAGGGAGATCCTGCACTTCGTGCATGCTTTGATAAGCCGGTCTATAATGAGCTTAGTGAATGGATAAGCAAGCTTGGCAATGCTCATATGAACAGCAAAGCGCTTTGCTATGGTGATTTCCGTTCAGTAGTACTTACAAATAGGCAATGTATATTTGAAAGAAAAGTTGACGGAGAGCGTGTTCTTGTTGCAATTAATGCCGACGAGAACGAATACACTGCTCACTTTGATGCAGGCTGCGGCACTGCTGTTGACCTAATCACAGGAGAGCCTCACGATTTTGGTGGTGGAAGCACTCTCCCTCCATATTCAGCATATTTCTGGAAGATGGAAAGATAAAATATAACATTTCTTTATCTTTTATAAATAATAGGAGCAGAATCAGTATTTACTAATTCCGCTCCTATTATTATTCCTTAAACCATACGTTGATATCAACATAACCTTCTATCCCGGGCACCTTGCCCTCACATGTATACTGCCAGCCTGTGAACTTATACGGGAAATCCGGTACATTTGCATATTGGGCAAGCCAAAGCTTATAATCCCCAAGCCTGTCCATATCCAGATTCTGAGCATACCAATTTCTGCTTGCATATATCATAGGGGTGTAGCCCGCATTCTTAATCGTTTCGCAAAAGCCTACTATTCCATCAGTTCTTTCTTCATTTGAAGATTTATTTCCTCTGGCATCCTCTGCCTCTACCTGTTCTGTATCAATAATAACAGGATATTTTACATCCATGTCCTTGATTCTATCGAGAACAAAATTAGCTTCTTCAACGCCCTCCTCATAGCTGATTGCCTGTGAGAAGAAATATACCCCTGCATCTATTCCGAGCTCTGAAACAGCCGACTTATAATCTGCAAATTGAGAATCCTCAACTAATGCACCGGAACCATAGCCTCTATATCCCACTCTCATAATTACGAAATCAATATCACCTGATTTATCAAGAGTCTCCCAGTCTATGTATCCTTGAAATGCAGATATATCTATGCCAACAAGAGTATCTTTAATGTTGTCATCCGAATAATGCATATAGCTATCGTCTTCAGATATGAAAAAACGCTCTAAATCATAATTATGTCTTTCTACCTTATCACTTATCTTATAGAGCGTTGCATCCTCTCTATCTCCGCCTACAAGAATATAGCTCATATGTATAAAATTCCAATAGTTCTCGTAAGCAAGATTAGTAAGTTCGCCATCTTGAAGCTCATATCCCGAAATATATTCTGTTACAGGTAATGGCTTTGACTTTGTCTTGCTATTCATTTGTCCAATGATTAATCCGACTATTAGGCCGAATACAAGTCCGGATATAAAAAATACTACATATAATATCCGTCTCGTAAGTTGTGCTTTTCTATCATTCATCGCAATCGTATTACCTAGCTTATATTTTATCAATGAAGTGTTCTGTACCAAGTCTGATTTGTATTATCTTGTCATATTTCTTTTTGATTATATGCTTGAATTTGTCTGCCTTATCCTTACTTAGCATCTGCGTCAAATCATCATATCGCAAAAGAGATTCATCATACAAAACTTTATATTTAATATTCCAGTCATACATCAGACTCTTACAATTGTCAATACTAACTCTTACATGAGTGCCTCTAACCTTACCACATCTAACCAATCTGTTCCATAGTTTTTTGCCCTTGGAATTCTTGATGTCAAACACTACCTCGGCTCCGGGGAACTTCTCCCATATAGCATTAAGGAAGCTCTTCAGTCTGTCCTTATCAAAATATTTCATTATGTCACAGCAAACAAACAAGATAGCCTGATTCTGATTCTTCTTAATCTGGTCAAGCCATGAATAGTCAAATATCGACTTGTCAATATTTGTCTCTCTGTCCATAGTATCAAGATATTTCCTCCTAAGGGAAATTCGTTCAGGCAAATCGACATTATACCACTTAATTCTGCCATTATCCATACGGGAAAACATGGTATCCAGCTCCGCACCGACATTTACAACAACACCATCTGCATATCTCATAATAAACTGTCTGACACGCTCATCTATCGCTACAATACGTTCCATCATAATTGCCTTAGCATAAATATTGAAAAGTGAATTAATCGTCTTATGCTGAGAACCTATCTTCTCAAGAAGCTTTATGGCATCATTATCAGAAAACAGATTAGGATATCTCTGTGCCAATATAGTTCTTGTCCATACAGAATGAACTATATCTTCATTCACTACCTTAACCTCATCCATTATGCTCTCGGCTATCTTATTTATTATTATTCGACACTCAGGAACATGATAATGCTGAATAAAATTATGAACAATCGAATAAAATTCATAGTAATGAATCTTTATTTGAAGCTTTTTCACCTTCTCATACAGCTTCCTGGCATAGTCGTTCATCAAATCATCAGTTATCGTAAATATCGCCATCTCATCACATATATCAGTAAGATCAGCATGAATAGGACTTGTATACTCAAATCTGCCGGCTTTATCTCCAACCCAAAACAGTCTTAGGAAGGATTTTATCTCCGGTGTGTAATAATAGCGATATGCATATTTCTTCTTGTTGAATAAAGTCTGTTCTAACTCCTTATCAGGGAATTCAGTATCCATTACCGGCGTAACAAGAACCAGCTTATTAGGTCTTCTATAGCCTTCATTCCATGCAAGAATTGCCATAGAAAGTGCAAGTCCCGCACCGGCTTCCTCGCCAACTAATACAATACGCTCAACAGTTTCATCATGACATATCTTAGAGTATGCACCTAAAAGCATCTTAAATGCATCATCAGCACAATGCGTAGGTGCAAGTGGATAAATCGGAACAGCGGCTCCATAGCCGGTCTTTTCAACCATGTCAAATACAAATTTCCACTGTCTTGCATTTATCTGATTACAATATCCGCCTCCATGAATATAGAATAAATATTTATCAACCTTCTTATTGTCGGGGCTGATATAATAACACATGCCATTATCCTCAAATACAGATTTGACCTTAATATTCTTAGGAGCTGCCGGTGGATTGTAATCCTCCTTCTTCTGTCTCTTAAGAATAACCTTCTTAATATCACCTGCACGCAGATGCCTGTCATTTAGCATTATTCCTTTTATCTTTTCAGTTTTTAATGTTAGATTATTCTGACTACTCATACTGCGTTCCCATCCTATATCTAATACCCCAACTAATAGCAAGGTCATGACAAATGATATATTTATTTTCACATAACTTTCAATTATTATCAAGATATATGATTAATTTGGGTAAAATTTGAAGTTTTTTTTTGTTGCAATATGTGATTTTTGTGGTATTATGTGTCATGAGGTGAACATATGAACATTACAATGTTGAAAAGCAAAATACACAGAGCTGTTGTAACTCAGGCTGAGTTAAACTATGTTGGCAGCATTACCATTGATTCAGACCTGTTAAAGCAGGCCGGAATACTTGAATATGAAATGGTTCAGATTGTTGATATAGAGAATGGCAACAGATTCGAGACATATACAATTGCAGGTGAGGCCGGCTCAGGCGTTATGTGCCTTAACGGAGCCGCTGCAAGACAGGTTCAGCTTGGTGACCACATAATCATTATGTGCTACGCAACGATGACACCTGAAGAAGCAGCAACTCATTTACCTAAGGTTGTATTTGTGAATGAAGATAATAGTATTTCAAGAATTACTACTTATGAAAAGCATGGAGAGATATGTGGCTAGTCCTCCCAAGGACGAATTCGGTACTTTGCTCCGATACTGTCACATATCTTTTTGCATTCTTTTTCTTCTTCCTTAGTGATAGTTGTATCCACTGTTGTCATTACGACATTTGGTACATATTTCACACATTCCTTTGCAAATTCAATCATTGCATCAAATGATTTGTCTCCGAATTTACTTCTTACAAGCTCATGATATCGCTCGGCATTAGGCGTATTTAAGCTTATTGAGACTGTATCAATAAGTCCACTAAATAACGGCGCAATGTTTTTTCCGTTTACAAGATTGCCAAGACCGTTAGTATTTATTCTTGTCTTCTTATTGTATGTTTTCTTTACAAATTTAGCAACATCAAGCATAGCTTCAAGTGCCTCTGTCGGTTCACCAAATCCGCAAAATACAATTTCTTCATATTTGTCGATATCAAATTTTGCAAACTCTGATTTTATTTCTTCTGCTGAAGGCTCACGAGTTAGCCAAAGACTGCCTGACTCTCCTACATGATCCTTTGACTGTCTTAAACAGAAGGTGCAGGCGCAAGGGCACTTATTTGTCATATTGACATATAAATTATTATAAACCTCATATAATATTATCATTTCTTTATCTACCGGACTATTCCGGCATCCTCCAATATCTTTATTCTATATATTGCTCTATACCCGTCCTACGCTGCTAATCACAATACCCAGGTACTAAGCAGCTTAAGGAATTTGTTGACATATTCAGCACTTACTGTCTGCCCTGACAGCACAGGATAGAACATAATAAACAATGCAATTGTGGCAACTACATAGCATGCCGTCAGAATATACCATGCCCTATCACTCATTCGTTCTTTTATCCGTTTGAAAGAGTAGATAATCATTAATACAATAAATGGCACGCTCGTAAAATAGTGATACATAAATGTACATCTTGAAATAAATATCCATGGCACATACTGTGATAAATACCCAATGCAAAGGAACGCTGCCTGCTTGTCCTTCTTTTTTATTACAAGATATATCATAAATAGAAATGCCGGTATTCCTACCCACCAAATAATCGGATTGCCAAAGGCTACTATAGATGCTCTATTGACATATCCCTCACCATAGCCGCTCCAATAATACAAAACCGGTCTAACCATTGTCGGCCATTCATACCATGATGAGCTATATGTATGAGTTTCTGTAAGCCCCGAGTGATAGCTAAACATATTTACCTGATTATTAAGCATGCGTGTTATTAATCCGTCATCACCATGCCTAAACGGAAGGTAAGATAATGTATATATTATTATCGGAATAATTACAAAAGCAAGAATACAAAATCTTATTGTTTTATATGTGTTTGGTGCAAATGTATCAATTATCCTGCTGTTGCTTATTCCATGTGAACTTCCATTTGGATTCTCCTTTGCAAGCACATATTCCTTATATCTTCGATATATTGTCGCAAAAAAGATTACAGCAAGTCCTATTGCAGCATATATTCCCGTCCATTTGCATGCTATTGCAAATCCCATTGTAGTACCACATAGTAACAATAGCACAAATGTCTTGCTAAGCTTAGTATCATAGAAGCTTGTCTTGCTGTATCTGTACATCAGCCAGTACATCAGAATAATAAAGAACGTAACAAATACATCTATTGTTGCAATTCTCGTCTGGGTAAAATGCATAAAATCAAAGGCAAATAGCACCGTAGTCAAACCACCAAGATATCTGCTTTTTGTAATATCACGTCCAAATAAATAAATAACCGGAAGCATGAGAATACCAAATAATACTCCAGCTATTCTCCAGCCAAACGGATTAATTCCAAATATAAGCATACCTATGGATATAAATATCTTACCTAACGGCGGATGAGTATTTTCATATGTATCTAAGCCATTAATAAATTCATAGCCTGTTCTGGCATAATATATCTCATCAAAATATGTTCCATTTCTAAAGCTTGGTCCCTCGTCCGGGAACAGATTACTCTCATCAAAAAGAGTTTTATAATCCATATAGTTATCAGGCAGAAAGCCACGTTCATCAGCATCCGCAAAGGAGAGCTCCATTAGAATTGCTTCATCTGAATTACAGGTAATATATATACTGCGGCAGTCATTTGGAAGCTCGATTCTGTCCCATCTAAACACACTCACTATAGTATATGCCCCGGTTTCACCCAGATAATACCAGCTATCGTCTGCATTTGTCTGATATGCTATAGTAAACTCTCTATTTTCCAAATTACCCAGGTAGGAATATAGCCACCTTGCTTCATAGTCATTAGGAACATTAAGCATGATGCTATCCCCTTTACTCATATGATACTCTGTACAAGGTGCCTTTTTATCGCCTAAATCATATAATGCGACAACGCTATATGCCAAGGTAATAGCAAGGATTACTACAGCATCCTTCCATATAAAAGGCATAAACTTTTCAGATGACTTTGGCGTATAAGCCTTTAATTTCTCTTTTTTGATATGGCAAGCAGCTTCCTTGCTCACCATAAATAACATATCCTTTTCACAGTCGTCACCTGCTACATCATAACGATATAGCTTATAGTAGAAATAGCAGCCTACCGCCATCATTCCGATAGAAATAATCCTTATAGTACCCTCAGATGAAGTATACCCATCACTATATGCCTTCATCAATACATCCGCCATATTATATAGCTGACACAGAGACACTCCTATATACGCAACATATAATCCCTTCACAGGTCTTATAATATATGCTAATAATAATAGCGGCATTGCATAGAACAAGTATCTTTCATGCATTCTAACCGAAAACAGGAACATCGTCATAATAATTACGGATGCAGTTGTATAATATCTGCTTTCCTGCTTTCTTGCCTTATAAAAGAAGAATGCTGCAAGTACAACTGTAAGTAATATTGCAATTCTTCCCCAGCTTTGGTAGCTCATAAAAAGGAATCTTTCTGTCTGTGGTTTAAAATTACTACCAATCATTGACCAGAAATTATAAGCGTTTACAGAGGCATATGGATACGAGGACATCGTCTTAGTGTATAAATTAAAAATACGCGATACGTCAAATGGAATACATGCAATAATCATACCCATTATTACACTAATGCCGCTTAGCAGATTAATAAAAAGCTTTCTTACACTGAATTTGTCAAAGATTACCTGTTCTAGGAATCCAAATATTATTAGAGGTGTAAACATAATCATCTGTGGTTTCATAAGAACACCAATGCCATACACTACATATGCAGGAATAATCTTCTTTTCCATAAGTAAGTAGCATAGAAGCAACAGCAGAAATCCTAAAATCGAATCCACCTGCCCCCAGACAGAGGAATTATATATTATTGCAGGATTAAATAAATATATGGCTGTTAATAATAATGCTCTGCTGTTACTATTCTTCTTGCCAGCTATTTTGTAGATTAATAATCCTGTTAAAATATCACAAATAATTGCAGGAAGCTTAATTAACAGTATGCTCTGCCAGGTCCAATATTCAATGTTAAATACAGAATGAAGAAAACCAATAATATATAATACATATATATAACCCGGTGGATAATCCGCTCCTGCTACATCATAGAATTTAGGCAAACCAACCTCATATGCTTTTGTAGACCATGTATAAAAGTAATCTAAATCACCCTTGAATCCATGAAAGATAACACCAATAGCTAACCTAAGGACAAATGCTAAAACAATCAGCCTTACTATTGACCATTTATCAAAAGCTTTTATATCTATATTCCCTTTTTTATAAAATAGTATAGCAGCTAAAACAAATAATACTGCTAAAATATGTATACTTAACATATAAACCTCTTTGATGATAAATCTAATATATATATATAATTATAGTGATATGTGATTAAACCTTTATATAATTACTGTTTTTTGAATTACTCTACTTGCATTTAATCATTGACACCTTACTCCACGCGCCGTAATATTTCTTACTTCCTACCTTTTTATAGGCTCTTACACGCACATAGTATTTCTTATCAGTGCTAAGCCTTTTAAGTGTGTTTGAAGTAATTGATCTTTTTGATACAGTTATTGTCTTCTTATTCTTTGTGAATTTTGAATTGCGTGCATATTGTATCTGATAACCTGTTGCATTTGATGACTTTTTCCAGGTAACCTTAATTATTCCTTTTTTTGGAGACGAAAGCTTTGTTATAGTCGCTTTCTTTGGAACTATACTGAAGGTTTTTTCGATTGTTCCGGTGTAGTTTCGAATACCAATTATTCTTATCTTAGCAGTTCCGATTTTTTTGTTATTTTCATGGATTACAATATAATCCTGGTCATATGCAAGTGTCTTTCCGTTCATCTTTACTATTGGCTTAGGGCATATTTCCTTGCCATTATATGCGTATCTGCTCTTAATTCCGCTTATTGATACATTATCTTCTGTTAAGACAATTTGGTACTGGATATTATTTTTCTTAGCATACTTTATTGCATATGAGCCTGCCGGTGCATATATAATTGCCTCTGTCACATGGCCTCCACTCATCCAGTAGTATCCTGTCCAGAGGAAATCCTCTCCAATACTTGTTACACTTGCAGGGATTGTAATCTGTTCCAAATTACTACATCCGTAAAAGGCCTCTTTTCCAATACTCTTAAGCCCCGGTTCGATTACAACCTCTTTCATACCAAAGCCACTAAAAGCATTATCTGAAATAGAGGTAATACCCTTTCCAATAATAACCTTATCAGCTTTATCTCTAACATTCATCCATGCATTATCAAGCGTGCTGTACGAAAACATTCTGCTTGTGCTTGATAACGGATATCTAATATGAGCTTCTCCATCAATTGACAGTGCACCCGTTCCTGTTACCTTAAGTACTCTATTGCTAATCTTCCATGTAGCGTTCTCACCTGCTATACGATATACCTTCTTGGCAAATGCACCTGTTGAGGTGTCAATAGAATAAAAGTCAACCATATTTCCGCTTGAAGCATAGTATACAACCTTTGTTCCATTTACAATCGGATTACAATCAGATATAGAAGCGGCTGCAGTATATGCCTTGCTTACCGCATTACCATTTTCATCAATAAACACGTAATGAAGAACGCTTGAGGACAAACAGTCATTTACGCTTGCAGTCTGGCTTTTTCCATACTCCTCCCACATAACAAGGAAACGATTATCATTTATCTTTACAAGCTTTACTCCTAAAAAGCTATGGCCGTCTCCACTATAATTCGTCAGCCATTTTACTGTAGTAGCCTCCTCAGTAAAATCTGATTTTGGTGTGATTGTAAGGTATATATTATGTGCTGTATCTGATGTAATACTATCATAATCTGACTGATCAATTGAGGTTCCGATGCTAAGTATATTATTAGCAGATATCGCCATTCCGTCTACACTTGCATAGCATGCTATAGCATAAGCAGAATTGCGGGAGCCTCCATATGTCAAAACAGGAATATATGTGTTACTTAAACTAGAAGCATCGTACTTAGTAAGCTTTGTAATTCTTGAGCCCTCACTCTGCTCTAGCACATACAGATTATTGCCATCGCATTTGATATATTGCGCAAATGAATGCCATAAGTCACAATCTACAATCTTACCGGTCATATTTGCCTCGTTAACAGCAATCATCAAAAAGCCCTGATGGCCCTGATTATAATTAGGATCAACATAGCCCTCATGGCCCGTAACAATATAGAGAATACCATTCTTCTCTGTCATCTCAACACAGCCATAATCAAATGGATAACGAACCTGACCGCCAAACAAATCCGGGTCACCTGTTATCTTTGCTGTTCCCTTTTTGTTCCAATTAGTATCATATTTAGTAACACGTATTACCTCGGCAGTATTACTCTGTTCAGTATTTGTCTGCCCTTCAACTATATAGTATGCATTAGCTCCGGCATAGAAGCCTCCAAAGATTTCAAGCTCCATATTAATTGATTTCTTTCTCAATATATTGAAGCTGCTATCATAATATTCTATGCCAATCTTCTTATCGTCGTTAAAAACTCTCATGTAGCCACTACCTGTAGCAACAAGATATGATTTACTTCTAAGTCCTATATTCAAATTATCCTCTGCTGTCGGTAATATATTGCCTGATGCATTTGCCTTATTTACAGAACCAATCGCTACAAATAAAACGCAGCATATTATTAGCATTATATTAAGCAGAAGCTTTGCTATGGATATATTGCCTGTTTTGGTAGTATTGTTTGTTTTGATTATTTCCCCTCTTCTACGTCTCATATTATCCCTCTCTTTCAAATAAATATCTGTAAATGTATCTGTAAACCATTATACCAATTCTTCTGAATATAACAACATAAAAGTCACAAAGCTCATCATAAATAACAAGCCTTGTGACTTTTTTACTTTGTTGTTTAATTTGTTCTTTTCGTTTGTTAGTAAAATATGTTACTCGAATTAGTTAGTTGGTTTTACATTATGGAACTTTGGTTGTTCAGAACCTGAGTACTTAGATGTCGTAAATGAGGTTCCATCATAAATTGTATAATATTTATTCTTACACAATTCAACGGTTAACACGCCTCCCTGAGTATATGTAATCTGAGCATAATATTTGCCACCGGTATAATTTGCACTCTGTCCTGAAGGACTAGTCGTAGCCCACTTTCCAGCCATACCAATAGATTTGCAAATTGACTTCGAAAGCTCTAAATCAACCTGCGACTGGCCGGTAACACCAGGATTATTTGGGTTATTCATAATAGCTCCAATTGTCTGAGTTGTAATTCTTCCAACTACCTCTCCTGTTTCTTCATCAAGAAATTTCTCTGCCGAATCCTCTAATCCAAGATGATCATTTCCCGGTGCCAAATCTCCTGAAAAGAAATCAATAATCGCTGAATTAGCTGCCGTATATACAGCCTT
Source organism: Coprococcus sp. (assembly GCA_016296785.1). Classification (GTDB taxonomy): domain Bacteria; phylum Bacillota; class Clostridia; order Lachnospirales; family Lachnospiraceae; genus Coprococcus. The sequence continues at coordinate 14,994 of JAEDHX010000017.1, forward strand.
TGCATCATTTTCAATTGTTCTTCTTCTCGCCTTGTCAACATACTTAAATACAGTTGGTGCAACCACTCCCGCTACTATCGCCATAATAGCAATGACAATAATTAGCTCAACAAGCGAAAAGCCCTTCTCATTCCTCATCCTTTTAATCATAATTTTCCTCCATAACCACACACAAATAATATAAACTATTATCCCAATCATTATACCATATGCTGTCGATTATTCAATTCCCATTTTTTTGCCACGGGGGGCAAAAACAACTGTCCCCCCTGGCTAAAAACGACTATTGATAATAAAAAATAATAGTGATATATTAATGTTAATTATAATAGGGAATGAAAGGAGCTTATTATGAAAAAGAAACTATTATTATTTGCAGTATGTCTGCTTATGTTCATAGTATTTGATACAAAGGTAGCACACGCTGAAGACGAAAACTTAACTGCAGAGGAAATGTCTGGTGCTGTTGAAGTTACTTTCGGAGCACAGGGAACACATGCATGGGGTGATGATGACACGCCTCTCGTAACAAAGATAGTCGTTCCGGAAAACGGAATGATTACCGCCCAGATTGCAAAGACAACACATAGCGATTTTGGTGTGTTGGCCATGAAATATTTCTTGTATGATTCAAATGGTAAATATTTAAACTATTACAAGGATGAAGAAGACGAGCGCTTAACAGCTATATGGAAATGTGGACTTCCTAAAGGAACTTATTACATAAAGAATGATGTTGAGCATTGGAGTACCGGTTCTCCTGTTTCTAATTACTGCATCAGCTTTAAGAAGGGTAATTACTTCGAGAAAGAGATGAACGACACAAAGGCAACTGCAACTCCTATTGTAACTGATAAGGTATATACCGGTGAGCTTGGTAACGGATTTAGCAACATCGAATCAGATGCCTATAAAGATACTAGCGATGTATACAAAGTATACTTAAAGAAGGGCTGGACTTATCGTGTTAAGACAAGCAAGCTCGAGGGAACAACCATTTCCAAGCTTCTTACAAAGAAAATGGAATTAGGTGAATTGTTTGATTTAGGAACCGGCAAGAATATTGTTGCTCCTTATACAGGATACTATTATGTTCAGTTCTATAACTACGGAAATGATCAGTATGAGTATACATTTAGCGTTAGAACAGTAGCTCCAATCGGAACTTCTCTTAATAAATTAAAGGCTGGTAAGAAAACAATTACTGCTTCTTGGACAAAGCGCGATGTGGATGGATATTATATCGAGCTTTCAACTAAGAAGAACAACTTTAAGAATGCGAAGTCTGTAAAGGTTAGCAAAAGAAAATCAAGATACACAATCAAGAAGCTTAAGAGTGGAAAGAAGTACTATGTACGAATTCGTACTTACCGCACAATCAGCGGCAAAAAGTACTATTCAAAATGGTCTAAAGTAAAATCTATTACAGTAAAATAAAAACAGCTGCGGACAAAACGTTTTTAGCCACGGGGACAGGTCCCGTGGCTAAAATGCTATTATTATTCTTTTTTGATGCGTATTATGATATTTTTAGCCACGGGACCTGTCCCCATGGCAAATAAGCTTTTCTATTTCAGAGAGGGTTGGCATGACACGAAGTGCACCCTTTTTTGTTGTGATTAATGCAGCAGCAGCGCCTGCAAATGTAAGCATGTCCGTTAATTCTTTTTCGGAATAGTCCTTAAGTCCGTTTTGAAGTACATAATGAAGAATACATGCACAGAAGGTATCGCCTGCTCCTGTTGTCTCAATTGTGTTATCTAGAAGAAATGGCTGTACGCATACTTTGGAGCTGTTGCTGTAACCGATACTGCCATCCTTTCCAAGAGAAACAAGAACAAGTGGAATATTGAATTGTTCTCTAATCGTTTGTACACCTTCATCATAATCCTCACAATTAGTGAGCCACTTAATTTCATTGTCAGATATTTTTAGAATATCACATTTAGATAGTCCGTACATTACCTGCTCTCTTGCTGTATCTAAGCTGTCCCAAAGAGGCTCGCGCAAATTTGGATCAAATGATATTAATGCTCCCTCCTTCTTTGCAATATCTATAGCTGACTTTGTTGCATTACGGCAAATATCACTTGTCATTGACAATGTACCAAAATGAAATATTCCGGCATTTTCAATTACATGACTACATGACAGCACTTCACTCTCATTTAGCATCATATCCGCGCCGGGATTTCTATAGAAAGAAAAATCTCTGTCTCCATCAATACCTGTGTGAACAAAAGCAAGTGTGGTATGAACCTCTTTATCCTTAAATAAACAGCTAGTGTCAATTCCTATTTCAGATATTGTTTCCTCAAGTCTGTTACCAAACATGTCATCTCCAACCTTGCCAATAAACGAAGTCTTATGTCCTAGGTTTGTGAGCATAGCAAGAACATTGCATGGCGCGCCACCGGGATTTGCCTCCATTAAAGGATTACCTTGGCTGCTCATGCCATTTTCAGTAAAATCTATTAATAATTCACCAAGTGCAACAACATCAAATTTGTTATTCATATTATTCCTCCAAACAAATATAGAACCAACAGGAGTCATAGTTTTCCTTTGGCACAGGCAAAAGAATACCACCATTCATAAGTGCGGCGCCCGTATGTACTCCCACAAATTCACCATCTCTGCATACATTATATTTCCTATCAGAAAGCAAACCTTTAAACTTCACAAAATGTGGCAAATGATTTCCATGCATATCTGTAAATACAACAGAAATGCTTGCCTCCGTTCCATTCTTATCAGCATATTCCCATGCTGTAAAATCCCTATTTTCAATTGGAGATTCAATTCTGTAATAGTCGCCAAACTGGAAAAGTTTATAGTGTTTTTTAAATGTCTCAACCTGCTCTTTTGCAAGTATTTTTTCATCTTCGGTCATCTTGCTTAAATCAAGCTCATAACCGAAAGTTCCCTGCATAGCACAAATGCCTCTCGTCTTAAATGGAGTAACTCTTCCATTTTGATGATTCGGACATACTGAAACATGAGCAGATACTGAAGACATTGGATATGCAAATGATGTTCCATATTGTATGTGAAGTCTCTCAATTGCATCAGTGTTATCACTGCACCAGATCTGAGGGCAGTAATAAAGCATACCTGCATCAAATCTTCCACCACCACCACTACAGCCTTCAAGTAAAAGATTAGGATATCTGTTAAGCAGCTCCTCCAAAATGCTGTATAAACCAAGCACATATCTGTGACGCAGTTCTCCTTGGCGCTCACCCGGCAAAGCTATACTATACGCAGCTGCAAGCGAACGATTCATATCCCATTTTATATACTCAATATTTGCCGAATCCATAATAGCAAATAATCTTTCCTTAATGTAGTCGCATACTTCTTTTCTGCTCATATCAAGAACAAGCTGTGACCTTCCGCGAACAGGCTCTCTATCCGGAAGCTTAAGTGCAAAATCAGGATGCTCACGGTACAAGTCGCTGTCTTCTGATATCATTTCAGGTTCAAACCATATTCCAAACTTAAGTCCGATTTCATTTATTCTATCTGTAAGCTCTCTCAGACTGCATCCAAGCTTCTTCTCATTTACATACCAGTCACCAAGTCCCGAGTAATCACTATCTCTTTTTCCAAACCAGCCATCATCAAGAACAAGCATATCAAGTCCCAAGGTCTTCGCCTCTTTTGCAATATCAAGAAGCTTATTACCATCAAAGTCAAAATATGTTGCTTCCCAGTTATTTACAAGAACAGGACGCTGTTTATCCTTCCATGCACTTCTAATCAGATTGTTAAGGAAGGCATCATGATAATTTCTTGAAAGCTTAGAAAAGCCGGAATTGCTGTAGCTCATACATACTTCAGGAGAATAAAATAACTCTCCCGGCTGCAGGCTCCATTTAAAATCAGAATCATCAATTCCCATTACAACTCGGAGCTGATTTGTCTGATCAACCTCTGCCTGCATATGGAAGCCTCCACTATATAACAAGGAGAATCCGTAACAATCGCCGATATTTTCGTCTGTATTTTTGTCAGAGAGGATAATAAATGGGTTATGCTGGTGACTTGATGTTCCTCTTGTGCTTCTAAGTTCAGAAATACCATGAAACAAAGGAGTTCTCTCAAATTCTCTCTCATTTGCATGTCTGCCATGGAAATGAATCATATCCATATCTGAGCGGTTCATATCTAAACAAGAAGACATTATTCTTGAAATCTTTATCTCCTTATCAGTATTATTCTCAAGGACTGCTGCACGTGTTATGACGTCATACTTCTCATACACACCATAGTATAAATGTACATAGAAGTTCTCATGATAATCCTTTAATACTATCTCTAATGTTTCCGCCTCATCTTCTGATGCAAACATAGCAGGAAGTCCCTGAAGTTCATACTTTCCTTTATAAACAGCATATCTGTCAAATACAAGAAGGCAGTCATTTGCACCACTTCCCAAATCCGCAACAAGACAGTTTACCCTATAATCACCACTTCCCCATACAGGAAATTCCTGTGGAAGGAAATCAAGAGAATATGTTCTTTCGTCTTTAGCCTGTGGAATATTTCCTGAAAAACCTCTGTCAGCCATCTCAAGCAGATACGAATAATCCGTATCATCCGTTCTCTTTCCATAATATGTATGAAGAAGAATTTTCTTTTCATCGACCTTCATTTGGTATGTGCTTCCTAATGTATGAAGTGTAAAGATATTATTGTTAATATTAATTCCCATTACTATACTCCCTTCTTGTATATCAGCAATTTAAACAAGCCAAAGATATTCATATGGCCCTAGTAATATATTATTATTATAGGATCTTATCTGCCTGCCTGTAATCAGATCCTTCATCTCGCCCGGAAGTCCGAACCAGTCAAAGGCTCTCGAATCTACCCACTGCTCATGCTCTGAGAAATTAGCAAGGACAAGCATCTTATCCTCCTTATGAAAGCAAAACACAGATTTATTACCTGTGTCAACAGGTATTGATTTATAATCTGAGCTAAAATACACATTTGATTTTCTGATTTCTATCATATGCTGAAGTCTCTTAAATATCTGACCCTGTGTCGTTGCTAAATCATTTCTGTTTTCAGCATCCTCCCAGTTCATTTTACCTCTATGTAGCCATCTGGAATCAGATGCATTTTCCTTAATTGTCTTATAAGACCAGTCATTTAGCTGACCTATCTCATCACCACTATATATAAGCGGTATACCTGTATATGATATTATAATAGAATGAAGGAGAAGAATTCTCTTAACTGCCAGTTCCAGCTTATATATATGCCTTTCATTTATAGCCTGCTCCAAACCACACATTGAAGCAAGAGTACCACTATTTCTTGCATCCTTTGTAACAGGATTAAACTCATATAATTCACCGATAGAAAAGCTTCCCGGGAATTTGCCCTCCATAAACTGTATCATAAACTGCTTATGCTGTTCGGGATCGCAGCCAAGGCTGCGAAGAATATCAGTTTCAAAGCCCCAGCCTATATCATCATGACATCTAACATAATTTATCCACAAGCCATCATCAGGAATACCATAATCCTTTGACAAGGACTTATACATCAATCTTACATCCCTGCTTGCAAGAGAATTCCAAAGCAAGACCATTAGCGAGGCATTATACATTACATTGCATTCTTTTCTATCCCTTGTCCCAAAATATTTCACAATTTCAAAAGGTTGAACTATAGCCTCACCCAGGAAAATAACGCTTGGGCATACCTGCTGGACAATCTCGTACATCATTGCAATAAGCTTATGAACATTAGACAGATTCATAGATGATGTACCAATCTGCTTCCACATATATGGAATGGCATCAAGTCTGAAAATATCTATACCTTTATTTGCAAGGGTAAGAAGAACCTCAACAATCTTGTTAAATACCTGAGGATTACGGTAGTTTAAATCCCATTGAAATTCATAAAATCTGGTCATCACATACTTACCAAGTTCAGGGTAGTATGTGAAATTACCAGGTGCAACACCCGGAAATATCTGCGTCAGAGTCTCCTCGTATTTATTTGGAATCTCATCCGTATCATACATTATATACATATCATTATAATCAGGATCTCCCTCGAGACATTTCTTAGCCCAAACATGCTCCTTTGCCGTATGATTAAGAACAAAATCTATGCAGGTCCTGATTCCTTTTTTCTTAAGCAAACCAATTACATGTTCAAGCTGTTCCATGGTGCCGTATTTATCTTCTACAATCAAATAATCTGACACAGCATATCCGCCATCATTATTGCCCTCACGCGATTTAAGGAGTGGCATAAAATGAACATATGTTATGCCAAGCTCTGTAAGGTAATCTATTCTTTTTTCAAATTCAAACAAATTATTACTAAACCTATCAATATACAACATAATACCTACCATTTTTTCTGATCTGTACCAGCTGTTACCTTTTGCATCCTCCTTCTTAAGAGACGCCTTACGGTTTTTCTTAGCCTTGTCCATGATAGATATAAGCTGATTATATCGATATTTTGTAATATCGTTGTCACCATAAATCTCAAAATAACTATTCTGTAAATCCATATATCAATCCTTATATAATCTCCCCGGCTTAAGATACGCCACTGCGCCAAATCAACAAACCGGGGAGTTTAAATTCAAGTACTACAATACTGTTACTATTTTACTGCACCATTTACAACGCCATTTATTATCTGCTTCTGACAAATAATATAGAATATCAGAATTGGTAATAATGCTAATAAATATGATGCAAATGCCAAATTATAATTCGTTCCGAACTGTGTCTGGAAATTAAGCTGTGCAAGTGGTAATGTGTTCTGATCTGTACCTGACATAATTACAAGTGGTGTCATAACATCATTCCATGTGCTCATTGCAGTAAGTACCGCTACAGTTGCATGCATTGGCTTCATATTAGGGAATATAATTCGCCAGAAGGTCTGCCATGCAGTAGCTCCGTCAACACATGCTGCTTCTTCAAGAGCCATTGGTATATTCTTCAGATATCCGGTATAAAGCATTATATTCATCGGCATAAAGAATACAACGTAAAGAATAATAACACCTATACGATTTGCAATACCCATCTGTGCTGTCTGCTTAACAAGTGGCATCATAAGCACTGCAAATGGTACAAACATACCACTTACAATATAGAAATAAGATGCTTTAAATGCCTTATGCTTAGCCATTTTTCTTCCAATAAGATAACCGGCAAGAGAATGTAATAAAATACATATTACAACCGTTATTCCCGTAAGCAACAAACTGTTACCAAGTGAATGCCAGAAATCTGTTACTCTCATTGCTTCTGCAAAATTATCAAAGCTCCACTTTTCAGGTAATGCCAAAGCACCGGCAACATCATTTGTCATCTCTGATGGTTTCTTAAAGGCAATAACAATTGTCATATAAAGTGGAAAGAATATTGTAAGGCATCCAAGTACAAGCAGAATGTTAATAATTCTGTTTACTGCCTTACTTCCAACAACACCCTGTTTCTTTTTTGCTCCCTTATATGAAATTTCTTCAGGGTGTCTGTTAATTACAGGAGCCGGTTTTTCAACGGTTTCGGTAGCTTCAACAGCTACTTCATTTTCTTTGATTTCAATATCTTTATTTTCCATTATAACTGTTCCTCCTTACCACCTAAGAATTTCATTTGCAGGAATGAAATAACTACAATTACTATAAAGAACAAGAATGCATTCGCACTTTGGAAGCCGAACTGTCCGCCACTCATACCGTTATTATAGATAAGGTATGAAATAGACTCCGTACTCTGTGAAGGACCACCCTTTGTCAAAGCCATAATCTGGTCAAATACCATAAGTGCATTCTTCATACAAAGGACAAGATTGATTGTTACAAATGGCATAATCAGAGGGAATGTAATCTTGCTAAATTTCTTCCATCCTGAAGCGCCGTCTAACATACAAGCTTCATAAACTTCCTCAGGCACCGTCTGTAAACCTGATATGTAAATAATGGTGTTCATAGCAATACCCTGCCATGCGCCTACTATAACGATTGCAATCCACGCTGTCTTTGTACTAGCAAGAAAGCTGTTCTGAAGGAAGCCTATTCCTGTCATATTTCCAATAGCAGGAAGTATATAAGTGAAGATAAAGCTGAAAATATAACCAACTACAAGGCCACCTAAAATGTTTGGTACAAAGTAAATACCTCTAAGTGCATTCTTACCTTTAATATTACGGTTTAATCCAAGTGCCAGAATAAGGCTGATTAAGTTAACAAGCAATGTCATTACAATTGCATACTTAAATGTAAACAGGTATGATTTTCCAACTCTTACATCTGTGAAAATGTCTACAAAGTTTCTAAGGCCTACAAAATCATAGTTTCCATATCCTTTAAAATTTGTAAATCCATAATAAAATCCCTTTATCAATGGCAGGGTATTAAAACAGAAGAACAAAGCAAGAACCGGCACTAATATTCCAAAAAATATTTTGTCATTACGACTCCATGAAGCCTTGGCTTTATTTTTACTCTTTCCCATTTACTTTCCCTCCTTCTCCTGATACTTCTTAACCTTCGCAATAATATCTTTATTATATCTAACCCATTCCGTATCAAATCTCTTTAAGAAAGTATCAAGTGCGTCATCACTGTCATCAAGGAGATATGTCTGAATCATGGCATCAACAGCCATCTCACTTGGATAATGATGATCCTGGTAGTCAGCTATAATACCATTTACAATGTACTCATTCATTCCATCAAGCTCAGGTGGTAATTCAAAATCACCCTTCTTACATGGAACTGAACTTTGTGCATCAATATATAACTGCACATTTTCATCTTCAAGAAGAAATCTTAATACTTCATATACTTCCTCTTTATACTCACAATCTTCCATAACACAGAACATCAAATCATTTCCAGAGTTAAGTATATTCTTAGAAGCATCATCATTTGCAGGAAATACAAAGGAGTCAATGTTCATATCAGGGTTAACTGATTTAATCTGAGGTATTGCATAATTACCTATAACATACATGGCTGATTCGCCTCTTGCAAAAGCAGTACATGCATCATTATATCCATAAGCAACTGTGTTAGGCTGGGCATATTTGAGAAGCTCCTTTTCCTTAATCGCTATCTCTCTGTATGCCTCTGAAAACTTTGCATTACCGCTATTCACCTGATAAGCAATATCTGTAGAACACAAATTAACGGCAATGGCATTCCATGGTGCAAGGCATGTCCATGTATCCTTGTATCCGGAATAAATAGGCTGTATGCCCTCTGCCTTAATAGTATCGCAAAGCTTCGTAAATTCATCCCAAGTTGTAGGAATTGTCCAGCCATGCTCATTGAACATATCTCTGTTATAAAGAACACCTGCTGCATTAGCCATATATGGCACAGCATATACTCCGTCCATTGGTACATATTCCAGTTCTTTATTAGTATTAAGATAGTTCTCTTTAATATCTTCAAGCCCGTCAAAATCAGATATATCCATCAGCATCTCGGCATCTAAGAAGTTGGAGTAGTTAATATCTCCTCCAATTCCGATGATATCGGGATTATCTTCCCTGATGAATCTTGTCTTTAGAATAGTCATCGCATCGTTTGGTGAATCGATTACAAGCTCAATGTTATCATGAGTCGCATTGAATTTCTCTTCAAGCTCTTCAAAAACATCAACAGCTTCAGGCTTATACTGAACCATTTCAATAACTACTTTTCCGTCTCGTGTTTTTTTGTTGTCACATCCGGTAAAGCATAAACTCATTGCTGTTACTGCTGCTAACATCAAAGCTGTGCATCTCTTTTTCTTCGTCATCATTTTACCTCCTTCATTTTTTATGTTTGTTTTAGATTGATTTTTTATACAAGATAATTCTACTTTGTTATGTTTTGTTTTCCAATAAGTTATGTGCAAAACTAACAGTTTTTACATATTTTTTTGGCAAATCATGTGCATTTTTTTGTCTTTTTGTTGTTTTTGCACAAATGCCCTTTTTTCTTGTCGAATAACAACAAAAAAACAAGGGATTGTATTACTTTTAAATAAAACATCCCTTGTTTATGTATTAGTTTTTGTTTTGCACATAACCTAATTTATATTCTTTACACTATCACGAACAATAAGCTCTACAGGAAGACAAAAAGAATTCACAAGAACCTCCTCGCCCATAATTCTCTGCATAAGAAGCTTTACTGCCTGGATACCTTTTTCATATACAGGCTGCCTTACTGTTGTAAGCTCCGGATTACAAAGTCTTGCATAAACATTGTCATCAAAGCCCGTAACAGAAATGTCATCAGGAATCTTTAGTCCCTCGGACAAAAATACACTAATTACTTCATTTGCAAGCAAATCTGAGACCACAAAAACAGCAGTATAACCTTCTGTCTTAACCTTCATTGCAAGCTCCCGCATTCGCTCTCTTTTTAAATGATCATCACTTGGGAGATAGTAATAATTGTTATTACTATATGATATCCCATAGCCTTCTAAAGCATCACAATACCCCTGAAATCTGTCAAAGTTACTTGATACCGGAAGCTTTCTGTCACAAAGAAATGCAATTTTTCTATGTCCCTGCTTGAGCAGATAATTTGTAATCATCTTAGCACCCTTATAATCAGCAATACCAATGTTATCGTAAGGTCCGGTACCACAATCAATGAACACTACAGGCTTACCCACCTTCTGAGAAAATGCCTGACATTCGCGAGGGTCAAAGCCTACTACGATACCTCCTTCTATCTCGGGAGCTGACAGCTTTGTATATGTTTCATCGGTAGTCATATGACGCCCACATACAGGATATCTTCCGTGATTTCTAAGCTCCATGCAAATAGCATCAAGCAATTCAGCGCAAAAAGGATCCATAAATATTTTATCACGAAACCTCATATTGAAATCTACGGAAACAAGCTTTAAATTATCTTTCTTTTTATTAACTGACTGCACCTTGCGGAAACCATACTGAATGAGAGCTTCTTCAACCCTGCATCTGGTGCTTTCTGACATCTTCTCTGTATGTCCGTTAATTACATTTGATACTGTTGTAGGACTTACATTAAGAATTGCCGCAATATCCTTTATTGTTATCATATAACCCCCAAAAAATATAATTTATAAAATACTAACATATATCTGAAAATTCTGCAAACAAAAGCTTTTTGACTATACACTTTTATTTGACAGTCTGTACATCCTTGGTGTGCATTTTTTTATTTCTTTGAATTTTCTTATAAAGTAGCTTACATTTTCAAAGCCACAATCAAGTGCAATTTCAAGTACTGTTTTTTGTGTATTTAAAAGCATATCACAGGCTTTATTTATTCGATAATTAACAAGATACTGAATCGGCGAAACTCCTGCAATATCCTTAAAGAATCTGCACAGATACTGACTGTTACACGGAATAGTATCTGCAATATCCTGCAAGGAAATCTGGCTATTATAATGTGCCTCCATATACGAAACAACCGTCTTATAGTGCTGTATTTTGTTTATGTCTCCATAAGAACGGGAGTTTTCTGCAGGAAGCATCAATCCACTGTCATATATATCCATGATTATTTCCATAATAAGAAGCTTACTCCGTATATACCATCTCTCATCTCCCTCAAGAGTAATCTTCATTAATTCTTCTACTTTTGGAAGGAGATGTTTATGCGAATCTGTCCCGCTTCTATATATAGATGGAAGTAATGCAATCTGATTTACAATAGGCGCTATACACTTCTCCTGAAATTCATCACCATATGAAAACTCCAAAATACAAGGATCAAACAAGACAACATCATGCTTTGTATCAGATGAATTGCCTTTAATCTGATGTAAATCGCCGGGATTCAATATGCAAATATCACCTTCATTCAAGGTATGGTTCTGGAGATTAATCTCAAAACTGAAGCTTCCACGAGTTATATATAATATCTCCAGATAATGATGCCAGTGGCGTTCCACAAAAAAATACTCAGGATATGAAGTGCCCTCACCTGTATCAAAATGCAGTCCGGTAATAGGATTTTCCTTAGTTCCATATATTATTTTCTCCTTTAATGAAATATCCTGTTTCAAAATTCCACGTCCTCTTTCTTTTACAAATGTCAATATTGTGTTATAAATTATAAAAAATAATGCAAGAAAAATCAATACTATGACAATATAATAGTATTATCAAATAGATACGGAAGTTGTTGGCCATAAGGTTAAGAATACTTAATAGGAGGGAAAAAACATGGTAAAGAAATACACCTTTGGAAATCCATTTCAAACTGAATCAGTAGTTGTTCCGTTTGCCAGCGCAAGCGGTATGCCGGAGTATGGTACGATTGATCTTTCTAATGGATTCTCATTTAATTATGTACTCGGAGATAATGATGCTGTCTATGGACTTGGAGAGGCTAATCGTGGAATCAACAAACGCGGATATAAATATATCAGCAAATGCAGTGATGACCCTAACCACCTTGAGGACACATTTTCATTTTATGGTGCACATAATTTTATTATTATTTCAGGAGAAAACACATTTGGAATGTATATTGACTACCCTGCCGAATTAACCTTTGACATTGGATATTCAAAATGTAATGAGCTTCACATATTTTGTGAGAAGGCAAATCTTGATTTATATATTATTACAGGGGATAGCCTTTATGACATTACAAAACAGTTCCGCAAAATAATTGGAAGAAGCTATATTCCGCCAAAGTTTGCATTTGGGTTTGGTCAGAGCCGTTGGGGATATAAATCCGCTGATGACTTTATGTCTGTTGCTGAGGGCTATAGAATCAATCATATTCCTATCGATATGATATATATGGATATCGACTATATGGACAACTATAAAGATTTTACTTTAAGTGATGAATTCTCTGATTTCCCAAAATACGTAGCTGACATGAAAGCAAATAACATCAGGCTCATTCCTATTATTGATGCGGGAGTTAAGATTGAGAAGGACTACGATGTTTATGAAGAAGGCGTTGCAGGCAATTATTTCTGCAAAAGAGAGGACGGCAGCGATTTTGTTGCAGCAGTCTGGCCTGGATATACGCATTTCCCTGATGTTTTGAATCCTGAAGCAAGAAAGTGGTTTGGCAGCAAATACAAATTACTTACCGATGCAGGCATAGAAGGATTTTGGAATGACATGAACGAACCGGCAATATTCTATACGCCTGAGGGAGTAAGTGAAATTAAGGAAGCCATGAAGGATTTTATTGAAGACGATGAGTGCGTTGACGGTGTTTGGGATATGCGAGATAAAATAGCAGGTCTTGCTAATAATCCAAAGGATTATTCATCTTTTTATCATAATGTTAATGGCACAATGGTTTGCCATGACAAGGTGCATAATCTATATGGCTATAATATGACACGTGCGGCAGGCGAAGCACTTGAAGAGATTTTTTCTGACAAGAGATACCTTTTGTTCTCACGCTCATCATATATAGGAATGCACCGCTACGCCGGCATATGGACAGGTGATAACAAATCCTGGTGGTCACATATTCTTCTCAACCTGAAGATGCTCCCATCCCTCAATATGTGCGGTTTCCTTTACTGCGGAGCTGACCTTGGTGGATTCGGCGCAGATACATCAAGAGATTTACTTCTTCGTTGGCTCGCACTTGGAGTATTTACACCATTAATGCGTAATCACTCTGCCATCGGAACCAGAGACCAGGAATGCTACAAATTTGAGAATATTGAAGACTTCCGCCATATTATTGGTGTACGTTACAGACTTATTCCATATATTTATAGCGAATATATGAAGGCGGCCCTTAACTATGACATGCTTTTTAAACCGCTTGCTTTTGAGTACCCGGATGATGAAATGGCTGCAACTGTTGAAGACCAGCTTCTTCTTGGTAATGAAGTAATGATTGCACCTGTATACACTCAAAATGCTAAAGGACGTTATGTATATTTACCTGAAGATATGATGCTTGTTAGGTTTATGCCTGATGGCAGCATAGAACAAAAACCTCTCGAAAAAGGCCACCACTACATAGATGTTCCACTTAATGTAGTCCCGCTCTTTATCAGAAACGGCAAGTGTATACCTATTGCCGAAGTAGCCGAATGCGTTGATGATATCAACACTGACAACCTGCAATACCTCGGCTACACCAACTGTACATACGAGCTTTACGAGGATTAGTTGTTTTTTGCCATGGGGACAGTCGTTTTTAGCCACGGGGACAGGTCCCTTGGTCAAAAATTCGCCACGGGGACAGGTCCCTTGGTCAAAAAATACTGCCACTGGAACACGTCCAGTGGCAGCATTTTTTGCCAAGGGACC
>JAEDHX010000079.1 GCA_016296785.1 Coprococcus sp.
ATACAATAATAAGCATTACTGCAGAGAAGATACCACCAATATAGCTTGCGTTAAATGCATTTGACCATGCATCGCCTTTGAAGAGACCGCCAAGACCGATTTCAGCGAAATCCTTGAATGACTGACCAATATTGCTTACATCAAATGAAGGTGTCTCTAATCTGAATACATAGTACAATATTGTTGATAAAATAATACCAATTACTATACTTCCCTTAACATTAAGCTTTGAAAGGATTGCAATTGCTAGAATACCAATAATAGCAACAACAACAGGCACTATTGCAAGCCATGCATCCTTTGTTGTCTCAGCATTTACAATAGTTCCGTGGAAATCAAAGAACTGTACAAGAGTATACTGATTAGCTTCTACAATTCCAGCACCCTTAAGTCCGATAAATGCAATAAACAAACCAATACCTGCAGGAATTGACTTCTTTAAGCATTCCGGCATAGCCTTAGCAATATACTGACGTAAACCAGTAATTGAAAGCACGAGGAATACAATACCTGACAGGAATATAATAACAAGACCTGACTGATATCCCTCAATTACACTACAGCCAGCAAATGCTGCGCCTGCTACAAATGTTGTACAGAAAAATGAGTTAAGACCCATACCACAAGCCTGGGCATATGGCATCTTGGCAAGAAAGGCCATAAGGAGTGTTCCTATTACGGCAACTAATACAGATGCAATAAATACTGCATTCCACATCTTGCCTAAATCTCCTGACAAGTCAGGTATAATACCTGCGAGCCATCCTGTACTACCCTCAGCTGCAACCT
This sequence comes from Coprococcus sp., assembly GCA_016296785.1. Classification (GTDB taxonomy): domain Bacteria; phylum Bacillota; class Clostridia; order Lachnospirales; family Lachnospiraceae; genus Coprococcus. The sequence continues at coordinate 790 of JAEDHX010000079.1, forward strand.
GGTTCGGATTTACAAGGACAATATATGCCATTGCAAAGAATGTTGTGATACCTGCCATTATCTCTGTACGGACAGTCGAACCACGTTCCTTAATTTTGAAGAATTTATCCATCTTCCCTCTCCTTTTGTATTTTATTTATTTCAAGAGAATTCTCTCTTTACTCTACAATGTTATTGTAGTTGGTGAACATGAAATCATAAGCACCATATAACAAAGCATCTGTATCTTTACTAAATCTGTACGCTTACTTCCATATGCCAAAAATGCCATGGCAATAATATTACGCATTACATCATCAATATATTCATCACCAAAGCCGTCAAGCTCCTTAATATAGTTTACCGTATTAATAAAAATATCAGCAATATTGCATAGATTATCATGAAGCTCAGCAAGAATTACAATACTAGCTGAGGTGCCAAAGCTGTTAAGCTCTATTCCTTTATTTACAAGCTCCTCATGCATAGAAATCACTTTATTAATCAGGATATCATCATCACCCTCCATAATTAGTATTACTAGTGCAAGTGCCTGCAATTCATTTCTTTTCATATTGCATACTTCTAATTTGCTAAATATCGATTTTAATCGTTCAATTATTATATCTGATTCATAGCCTTTGATGGCCATCATTGTAAAATACAGATAATCGTCTACACCGGTAATAAGTGGGTATTCTTTTCTAATCCCTTTATATAGCTGCTTGAAACGCTTTACAATATCAGAATAATCTTCTTTTGATGCATTAGTTGCAATATAATAGCAGGCTGCTGCAATATATGCACTATTTACAATCTTCTCCTTCTTAAACATCTGAGCTATATCTTTCATATCAAGAAGCAAATCCTTAGGATTATCTTCAAGAGAAAGCAAAATAGCAAGAAGCGGCTGGAAAGAATTCCTAAATGCTGAAAAGCGCTTAGTATTATCTGCAATAATCTTCTTCATCTCATATATTCTATCAATATCCGGCTCCATATTGCGACCGAAGTAAATAATAGCTGCAATATACTTAATCGCACCATTATCCCACGCAAATACATCCTTGAACATATCTTTGTTCTCTGCCATCTTTTGAAGATTAGATTTTAATTCAATGTCCATATCATCACTCCTAACAACTAATTATAATTGTAAACAATCCGATATGTATTTTCAACATCAAAAACAAATATTATTGCATTATTTGAACATACCCATAATTCCACCTACAAGATCTGTTGTAGAAACGCCATCTGTATGCGCCTGACTTGGTCCGTTATCACTATTTGAATCAGTCGGCTTAGATTTACCTGCTTTAATAGTCGGTGCCATAAGAATTGAACCTGTTCCTCTATATACATTAACAAGCCCTTCACCCGAGGCTGCTGAACCCATCAGACTCTTCGTTGATTTCTCAACTGTAAAATCTAATGAACCTGACCATGCTACCGCCATGTTTCCATCAATCTTCATTACATCATTCTGCAGATTAATTTGAATAAGCTCATCCATAGGGACAGGGCTTTCACATGCAAGAATACCATTTCCGGAAAGAGAAAGATTAAATAATCCCTCACCTCCAAATACTGCTGATGATATGTTACTACGTGCAACAATATTCTGAGAGAGCGTATCATCACAAGCTAAGAACAAGCCATCATCAAGCACAATGCTCCCCCACTTTGAAACATCAATCAATAGAATATATTTGTATGTTGGCTCAAGCATTACAAATCCCGTACCCTTATATTCCGGTTTTGAGATAGTTTCTCCTGTAACCTTAGCCTTCACTGCCTTACCAAGAAAATTACCTACTCCTTTTATGCCGGAGCTTACATCAACTGAACCACTAATCCACTGCATTGCTCCTGCCTGAAGAATGCATCCCGAATTATTAAGTTCTATCATAACCTGACGTCTTCTAAGATTCATTTTAGATGCAAAATATTCTGTTACGGCATTATACGGAGATACACTCAAATCCTTCTGATGTTCAATTACCTTAAATCCACCTAGTTCATTTACAAGGACAGCATTTCCATTACCATACACATTACTAAAATTGACCATATGTACTGTACCTCCTTATGCTGTTGGAGCCATAAGAATGGCACCTGTACCTCTATACACATTCACAAGTCCCTCTTTTGAAACTGCAGAACCAATAAGGCTCTTAGTTGATTTCTCAACTGTGAATTCAAGTGAACCTGACCATGCAATTGCCATGTTACCATCAATCTTAACAACATCATTTTGCATCTGGAACATTATAAGCTCCTGCTGTGGAACAGGGCTTTCAAGGACTGCTATACCATTTCCCGTAAGAGAAAGATTAAACAGACCTTCACCTCCAAATACTGCTGATGATACATTTGATCTTGAAACAACCTTATGCTGCAAAGTACTGTCAGCACAAAGGAATAATCCATCATCAAGTACAACTGTTCCCCATTTTGAAACATCAATACATACAATATGCTTGTAAGTTGGTTCAAGCATAACAAGTCCCTGTCCAAAGTACTCAGGCTTAACTATTGATTCCTTTGTTACAGCAGCAGATGCCATTTTGCCAATAAAATTGCCAACTCCCTTAACACCTGTATTCATCTGGACATTTCCAAGCATCCATTGCATTGCACCGGCTTGAACTATTGCACTATTATTACCGTTCAGATTAATAAGAACCTGTCTGCGTCTTACATTCATTTCAGATGAAAAATATGCATCTACAGCATTCGATGGTGCCACACTCAGGTCCTTTTCATGCTCAAATATCTGATAACACCCCATCTGACCAATACATTTCATATTCTTGTTGTCATAAAAATTATTTAACTGAAACATCTTTCTCCTCCTTATATATTATTTCTGATATGTACTATCAAAAAACATTGTATTTTCATCCATCATACCATGTGTAATCTCACTGCCGGGTCTCATAAAATCTTCTGTATCACCTATATCATCACCAAGACTGTTAGATTTAACATACATCTTACAGACAAAACCAATGGAAAGAAGTATCCCTGACACTACCCCTATTGCCACAAATAAATATACTAACGAACCCATGTCTTATCCTGCCTTTTCTTAACATATTTTACTGTAACATTACCGGAAAACTTAGTTCCATCCTGTTTGTATCGTTTTGCTTTCATTATACCTGTTGTGAATTGATAAAACGCAAATAAAATCAAGCCTCCTACAATAAAAAATCCTATTTCAGAACCATTTGCATCAATATGTTTCGCATACAATAATTCATGATGGATTATATTACCTCCAAATACAGCTAAGAATACAGATAACGTAGTAATTAACATAGTAAAGATGGATAAGGTAAATGCTACTTTAGATTTTTTTACAGGAATATTTCCTACCACCTTGCCTGTCTGCCCGTTTACTACAATAGTATAAATGATTCCCTTGTATCTATATGTCATAAACCAAGCCGGGAGCATTGCATATTCAACATCCATTTCCTTTGTTTTATGATCGCTTGATTTCTTAGTTATTGAACCCAGGTATTCACAGGAACTAATTATCTGATTCTCAAGAAACTCTTCACTTCTTTTATCAGCAATACGGACTGCTTCGTCAGCAGCAACATCATATTTATCTGCATAAAAGCCTGACATATAGCCTATATCAAAAGGAACTGCTTTACTTGTATCATAAGGTTCAAGTCTCTTTGAAATCATATCATCAAGTTTCCTAGATGCATCTACTGTTATTCTGTCATAATCACATTCAACATCTCTATAAACTTTTATTGTTTTTGTGTATGTTCTCCCGTTTTGTCTCTCTGATTTTGTCGCTACAAGATTCATTTTACATCTGTTTTTAGTAGAAACGAGCCAAAAAGGAATATATATGCCACGTATTTTGTCAATCTCAAAGTTCTTTATCTCATCAGGAACAAATCTTCCCTTATTGAGTTTTTCCTTAATCAGGTTTATTGCTTTATCCTTTGTAATTGTAAATGGAATAACCATGTCCGGCTGAAGCTCTTTTGATACCCTGTCAAAAATAATAGTAGGCTGACCACAATATGCACAAAAACTAGAAGTCTCATTTCTGTTTACCAATAATTTGGCACCACAGGAAGTACATTTGTATACATTCATTTTCATGTAGCCGGCATCAACATCCCCATCAATGTCTTCTTCAACAATACCCTTGTCCTGTAAATATTCTTCATAACCACCAACTCCCATATTTATGGGAGCATCTATATAATTACCACTCTCAGCTATGTACTTTTCAGCTCTGCTCATTTTGGCAAATTCTAACGCAGTCTTCTCATCAAGCAGGCTGTCGGATATATCCAAATCATTCTTTTTTATGGAAAAACCCGCCTTAACTGCACCCTTACATTGTATGCACTCCATTTTACCTGTTTCAGGATTTAATACTACTGAACCACCACAATTAGGACATTTTAAATTCATTTTTCTCCCCCACTCAAAACAATTGATAAAACTACAAATACGACACCTGCAAGCTTCATAAGATTCACCTCATCTCCAAACAATCCAATACCTATTATTGTTGCAACAACAGGCTCAATGGATGCAAGTATGGATGCAGTTCCATTTTCAAGATATAAAAGTCCCCATGTATATAAAATATATGGCAAAACCGTGCTGACAATAACATATATAAAACTAAAAATAGCATTGTCAGGACTATCTGTCACAACAGCCATTACATCCATTGGATGAATAAACCAAACAACAGCTAATGTCGAAAATACAAATGTATAAAATGTAATAGTAAGCGATTCATAACCCCTTTCTATTGCAAATCTACTAAATATTGAATATAGTGCATATCCAAATCCGGCACCAAGTCCGGTCAAAAGTCCAAGCTTACTAATTGTAATACTACTTCCAATAATGCCTGTTACTAAAACACATCCTGCAAAAGCAAATACCATAGCTATAAGCTTCAATTTAGTTAACCGTTCCTTAAACAAAATCGCAGACATTATCATAACAATAGCAGGAGCCGTATATAATAATACGGCTGCAACAGATAAATCTGTAAGCAGTATTGTCTTAAAATAACAAAAGCTAAAGAATACAATACTTAATATCCCGGTTCCAATAAAGCACCAAATATCCTTTAACCTTATTTTTAATAGCTTCCTTTTAGTTATAAAAAGGAAAATAAATAAAAATAGCGATGCAAACACAGACCTAAGTCCTACCATCTGCATCGAGCCAAGACCTAATCTGCTAAGTCTCCTTACAAATATACCCATGCATCCCCACATAATACCTGCCGCAAGTACTGCAAGGAATGCAATTCTTTTCTTATTCATCTTTAAGTATTACTCCAGTTAATATAAATCTATGTCTCTTTTATGATACCCCATCATAATAATGTTTTCAACAAAAAAAGGCATCATATGATGCCTTTTTTTGCATTAAATTTGATTATTCTTACTTGCCAGCCATCTGAGCAGCAACTTCTGCAGCGAAGTCTTCGTTCTTCTTCTCAAGACCTTCACCAGTCTCAAAACGAACAACCTTCTTGATTGCAAGCTTGCAACCTGCAGCCTTAGCTACATTTGCAACGTACTGAGCAACGTTCTCTTTATTCTCAGCCTTAACATATTCCTGCTCAAGAAGACATACTTCCTTAAGCTCCTTGTTAAGTCTACCCTGAACCATCTTCTCAATGATGTTATCAGGCTTATTAGCATTCTTAGGATCATTCTTAGCCTGAGCTACGAGAATCTCAAGCTCTTTAGCCTTGTACTCTTCTGATACTTCATCAGTTGAAACATACTTTGGATTCATAGCTGCAACCTGCATAGCTACGTTCTTTAAGCACTCTTCAACATCTGCAGCCTGTGCATCAGTATCAGCTTCAACAAGAACACCAATCTTACCACCGGCATGGATATATGAAACAACAACACCATCAGTCTCAATCTTCTCAAATCTTCTGATGTTCATGTTCTCACCAATCTTAGCTATCATAGCTGCATGCTTCTCAGCAACTGTGATTGATGGATCAAGAGCCCACTTCTCTGCATTAAGAGCCTCAACATCAGCAACATCTGAGCTGTTAATCTGCTCTGCTACTTCCTTAACATATGTCTGGAATACTTCATTCTTAGCAACGAAGTCTGTCTCTGCATTTACTTCAAGAAGAGTTGCCTTCTTAGCATCTGCTGAAATAACTGCTGCAACAATACCTTCTGCTGCAATTCTACCAGCCTTTTTCTGTGCTGTTGCAAGACCTTTCTCTCTTAACCATTCAACTGCTTTATCGAAATCACCGTCTGTCTCTGTAAGAGCCTTCTTACAGTCCATCATGCCGGCACCTGACATCTCTCTTAACTCTTTAACCTGAGCTGCTGTAATTGCCATTTTTAATCTACCTCCAAATTGTATTCTTATGTGCAATGCACACGTATGTTAATATTACTCTTCTACTGTCTCTTCTGCTTCAACTGCTTCTTCATCAGCTTCTGCTGCTTCAACAGCATCTGCTCCCTGCTGAGCCTCGATAACTGCATCTGCCATCTTTGAAACGATTAACTTAACTGCTCTAATTGCATCGTCATTACCAGGAATTACATAATCAAGTTCTTCCGGATCACAGTTTGTATCTGCAATACCAACAAGCTTAATTCCAAGTGAATGAGCTTCCTGAATACAAATTCTTTCCTTCTTAGGATCTACAACGAAGATCATGTCAGGAATATCCTTCATATCCTTGATACCGCCAAGGTTCTTCTCAAGCTTCTCCATCTCCTTCTTGATCTGGATAACTTCTTTCTTAGGAAGAACATCAAATGTTCCATCAGCTTCCATAGCTTCATACTTCTTAAGTGTAGCAATTCTTGTCTGAATTGTCTTGAAGTTTGTAAGCATACCACCGAGCCATCTCTCGTTTACATAGTACATACCACAACGCTCTGCTTCACTCTTAATTGAGTCCTGAGCCTGCTTCTTAGTACCAACAAAGAGAATCTTACCACCATTAGCAACAC